>JACRIP010000637.1 GCA_016220045.1 Planctomycetota bacterium | reverse complement strand
GCTACGTGCTGCGCCAGTTTGTCGGCGCGGCCGTCTCCTGCACCCTGCTCATCCTCGGGCTCTATCTGGCCCTCGACGCCTTCCTCCGGCTCGAGGACTTCCTCAAGCTCGAAGGCCGCAGCGCGGTGATCTTTTTTTTCGAGTACTACGCCTATCACCTGCCCGGCTTCCTGCTGCTCCTGGCGCCCTTCATCGGGCTGGCGGCCTCGATGATGACGGTGATCCGGCTGGTGCGCACGAACGAGATCACGGCGATGATCGGGTCGGGGGTGAGCACGCTGCGCATCCTGCGGCCGGTCTGCCTCTCGGTGATCGCGATGGGGGTGCTGATGGGCGCGGGCGAGGAGTGGCTCCTGCCGGGCCTGAGCCGCGGCCTGCGCGAGGCCGAGCGCACGCTCAACGCCGGCCGGGTCAGCCATGAGAAGCTCCTGGCCGACGCGCGCGACAACAAGTTCGTGATCGGCCGCTACGACGCGACGGCGGCGGCGATCCGGGGGATCACCGTCACGCACCTGACCAAGGCCTTCCGCCCCGACTGGCAGGCGCGGGCGGCCACGGCGCGCTGGGTCGAGCGCATGCCGGTGCCGGCGGAGCAGGGGGGCGGGGAGCGCACCGGCTGGCTGCTCTCCGACGGGCTCCAGACCCGCTACGATGAGCAGGGCAAACGCCTGAGCCAGAGCCGCTTCGGCGCCGACGGGGTGCTCATCCTGTCCACGCTCACGCCGGGCGACATCGAGAAGGTGAAGGACCCGCTCGCGCACATCCCCTTCGCCGACCTCGTGGAGTTCGCCCGCTCGGACCCCTACAATGCCAGCCTGCGGGTGCGCATCCATCTGCGCATCACCTATCCGCTCTACTGCCTGGTCCTCTTCGGGCTCGGCGTTCCGCTGGTGCTGCGACGCGAGGTCCGGGGCGCGCTCATGGGCGTCGGCGTCTGCATCCTGGTCTCCGCCCTCTTCTTCCTCGTCCATTTCACGATGGTGGATCTGGGCAACCTCAACGTCGTCGATCCGCTCCTCGCCGCCTGGCTGCCCGTGGTCGCCTTCGGCACCGTCGGCATCCTGCTGTTCGATTCCATCCAGACGTGAGGGGGCGGGCGAACCAATTCTGCGGGGACGGAGCATTGCGGATTGCGGATTTCGAATTGCGGATTACGCGGTCGCGCACCAAGTCGGCCCCCTGCGCGTCCGGTTGACCGGCGGTCAATCCGCAATCCGAAATCTTTGCGATCCAGGGCTGCCCCGCGATCAACGGCTACCGGGCACCGCAGGAGCCTACCATGGTGGATCCGGCACACGCGCGCGTCCTCCTCGTCGGCGCCGGCGGGCTCGGTTCCCCGGCCGCCCTCCAGCTCGCCGCCGCCGGCGTCGGCACGCTCGCCCTCGCCGACCCGGACGCGGTAGACCTCTCCAACCTCCAGCGCCAGGTCCTGCACCGGACCCGCGACGTCGGCCGCCCCAAGGTCGAGTCGGCCCGCGACCGCCTCGCCGCCCTCGCCCCCGCCGCCCGCATCGACGCCCGGCCCATTCGCCTCGCCGCGGCCGACGCGGCTCAGGCATTCGCCGGGTTCGACGTGGTCATCGACGGCTCCGACAACTTCGCGACGAAGTACGCCCTCAACGCCGCCTCCCTGGCCTCCGGAGTGCCGTGGATTTTCGGCGGCATCCTGCGCTTCGCGGGCCAGCTCATGACGGTGCTGCCGCGGCGTTCCGCCTGCTATCGCTGCCTCTTCCGCGACCCGCCGCCTCCCGGCTGCGTGGCGAGCTGCGCGGAGGCCGGCGTCCTCGGCGCCGTCGCCGGCGTCATCGGCTCCCTCCAGGCGCTCGAGGCCCTCAAACTCCTGCGCGGCGCGCCCGCTCTCGCCACCGACCGCCTCCTGCTCTACGACGCCCTCGCCGGGACTCTGCGCACCCTCCGCGTCCGGCGCTCCCCCGAGTGCCCGGATTGCGGAAGATTCTCTTGACACGTCTCTCGCGTCCGGTATAATCCGCCCACCGTCGGCGGGTGTTGCCGCGACTTGAACTGTGGAGGGTGTTTGAAATGCTCAGGAAGATCGGACTGGTCGCCGCGCTCGTCGGCCTCGTAGCCCTTGTGGGTTGCACCTTCGACAGCGACCACAACCGCGCCCACTGGCGCTCGTTCAAGCAGGATGTGCACGACATGCACCGGTTCATCGATCGTCACTTCCTGAACTACGACGAGGAGGATCCCGACCGCTACTAGGATCCGCTCTCGTCCCCGGCCCGCACCGCGGGCGGGACTTGCACAGTACTCCCACGCCACACTCGGATTGCAGTCCGGGTGTGGCGTTTTTTTGCGCCCCCCGGGCAGCGCGCATTATTATTCTTTATTTGACGAAACTGCTTGTACGGTGTAGAATTAGAACATTAGAAACCGAAACCCAAGCGGCGAGAGACGCCCATGAAGGCTCCCGCATCGGCCCGGCGACCACGGCGGGCCGGCTTCACCCTGGTCGAGCTGACGATCGCGATGGTCGTCATCGTGATCGGCCTGTTGGGACTCTTGTCCAGCATGTCGTATTCCGCCCGTCTCAACAGCGACACCGAGGAGACCGCCATCGCCCTGCACGGAGTGCGCGAGCGGCTTGAAGTCATCGAAGCGGCCGCGTTCAGTTCGGTGGCGGGGCTCAACGGAACGACCTACATGATCGATGCGACGAATCCGAACTTGGACCGGCTCCGGCCGCTGCCGGGGAACGCGCGCGTGATCAGCGTCACGGTTTCCCAGGTGGTTCCGGGGAACGGGAACTTCCTCGAGGTTACGGTGCGCGCCGACTGGACCGGCGCGCTCGGGGTGCGTTCCCTCGAACTCCGTACGCGAATCGCGTCGCATTAGCCGGAGGACCCATGACACGCCCGGCTTCGACGATGCGCGCGGGCTCCCGTGCCGCGTTCACGCTGATCGAGCTGATGATCGCCTGCGCGATCCTCGCCGGGCTCGTGCTTGCGACGATGATGATCGTCGTCCGCTCGTCCGCCGTGTCCGAGACGGATGCGCTGATCAACGTGCTCGAATCCGACGCGCGGCGCGCCGTGGACCAGATCGCCCACGACTTGCGGCAGGCGGGCGAGACCACGCTGGTCCCGACGGCGCCGACCAATGCGACGAGCCTGGCCTTCAAGACCAACCTGGGCTATTCGCTCGCCGGCGTTCAGTGGGGGCCGCTCGTCACCTACGCCGTCGCCTACGAGAATGGGGAGACCAACAATGGGGTCGACGACAACCGCAACGGACTGATCGACGAGAGCGTCGTCACGCGCTCGGTGAGCGGCGGCGCCGCGACGACCATCGTTCGCTACGTGCGCGAAAACGGCCTGAACTTCACCTGGAATGCGGCGACCTCGACCCTGCAGATCCGGCTGACGCTGGAACGGCTGGGCCCGGACAATCGGCCGGTGAGCCGCACCGCCTCCACGTCCGTCATGCTGAGAAACTGAGAATTGATGTCCCAACGCGGCGAAGAATTTCGAGGATGAACCGATGAATGCAAGATGGCGGCCGGGGGAACGGGGCAGCGCGCTCCTGATGTCGGTCGTGCTGGTCGTGGTTCTGCTCGGCCTGTCGGCGGCGATGCTGATCCGCTCCATCTCCGACAGCCGGAACATGGAATTGGCGGTCATGGAGGCCCGCGCCATCGCGATCGCGGAGGCCGGGGCGCATGCCGGCTGGAACTCCCTGACGACCGGCGGCACCGGCGTGGTCGGCGCGTCCCGGGCGCCGGTCGACTACCATAGCGGGAACTACTACACCGAGGTGTACGACGCAGTCACGCCCGCCAACGGCAGCAAGGCGATCGTCGCGCGCTCGGCCTACAGCGGCCAGAGCCGCGGCATCGAGGTGGTGGTCACCCCGGTCACCGCCAACTTCGCGTACGCCGCGCGCGCCGGCATCACGACCCGTTCGCCGGTGCAGACCCTGGGCAACTTCACCGCCGACGGTCGCGACTGGAACAGCGCGGGGACCGCCATCGTGGGCGCGGGGACCTACGGTATTTCAAGTATGTCCACGATCGCCGTGGGCGGCTCGTCGGCGGTGGGCGGACACGGGGTCGCACCCACGGGCTCCCCCAGCGCCGGGGTGCAGATCGAGCCCAACGCGGTCTGGCCGACCGGCTACCCGCCGGGCCCGGACCAGGCGCTCGGCCTGACCGCCGGCACGCTGAAGACGCTGGCGATCGCGAGCGGCACCTATTGCGTGACCTCGGCGCAGTGGAGCGCCCTGCTCTCGGCCAACGGCGGCAAGTGCCCTTCCGGCAAGATCATCTACCTGGAAATGAACTCCATCGTGCCGCTCGAACTGGGCAGCGCGCTCAACGAGAACGCCTCGATTTTCGTGCTGCACAACAACACCAGCACGGCCTACGGCAAGAACCTGCATGGCTACTTCAAGGGCCTGATGCTGATCGACGACATCGACCACGTCAACGCCGGCACCCTGATCCTGGGCGCGATCATGACCTTCCGCCCCACCACCGGGGGCAACGCGTTCGGCAACGGCAACGCCTATTTCAAGTACTCCAGTTCGGTGCTCGCCGGCCTCCCGGCAAATCCGGCCGCCTCCGCCTGGAACCTGGTGTCCTGGCGCGAGTTCCCGGCGTATCTGACCGGCAAGCCGCCGGCCGCCACCGGCGGGGCGACCTTCGGCGGGTTCTGAGCGCCGATCGGGAGTTGAACGTTTAGCCCGCGGGGCGAGGCGTACCATGGCAAGACCGGCACTCTGCGGAGACGGCTCCGGGAGCGGGCGGCGACGCCCTACGGCGTGGGGGGGCTTGCTCCTGGCCGCGCTGCTTGCGTGGGCGGTCGCCCGGTCCGCGCCCATGGCCGCGGCCGACCTGGTGCGCCTTGTGGACGGCGACGTGCTGGACGGCGAGATCATCGGGGAGACGCCGGACTCCATAACGTTGCGCATGCGCCTGGGAACGCTGCGCCTCGAGCGCGCGCGGATCGCGACCGTGCTGCGCACCCCCCCGGTCCCTCCGCCTGCGACTGTCCCTGCGACCCCGTCGGCGGGCGGGGGGGGCGTCTCCGCGCCGCCGGTCGGACCGGGCGCGACGGCTCCCCCGGCGGCGCCCGCTTCCGGCGCTCCGCCGACGCCGCCGGAGCCGTCCGCCCCCGCCGCCGCCCCCGCCGCCGCCCGCGGCCCGTCGCCCGCGACGCTCGGGGCGGAAATCGACGCTCGGGTGGCGGGAATCGGACCGCGCACGGCGCCCGAGGAGTGCGAGCGGGTACGGCGAATCCTGGAGGGGCTCCCGACGGCGACGCTGCCGCTCCTGCGGGAGGCGGCCGCGCGCGCGGGCTCACCCGCAGGCGCCGCCATGCTTCGCGACGCCGCCGAGGCGCTCGCCTTCCGCCGCGAGGTCGATCGCAACCATCCGGCGCTGCTGAGCCCGGACCCCGAGGAGCGGGTCGGCACGGTGCGCGCCCTGGCCGCGAGCGCGGAGCCGCGGCTGACCGCGATCCTGCTGCGCACGCTCGATGCGGACCCGGCGCCCGAGGTGCGGCTCGAGGCGCTACGCGCCCTGGGCCGGGTCCGCGACGAGCGCGCGGCGGCGACCATCATTCAGGCCCTGCGCGACCCGGATCCCGTGGGGTGCGGCG
>JACRIP010000634.1 GCA_016220045.1 Planctomycetota bacterium | reverse complement strand
GGGTTCCGGCCGGCGCGCGCGCGGGCGCATCGGCGTTTGGGTGCTGGCCGCGCTCGCGCTGGTCGCCGCGGTCGCCCTCGGCTGCCTCTACGTCGTCGGCCAGGACGACCCGGTGGAGATCCGGCTCGACGTCGCGGACGCCGCGCCCGCCGCCCCTCCGCAGCCGGTCCTGCGCTTCGCCGTGTCTCCGGTTCTATCCGTAGACCGGGCGAGCGAGCTCTTCGGCGGGCTCACGCGCGTGCTGGCCGCCCGCCTGCGTCATCCGGTCATCCTGGTGCAGCGCAAGACCTACGCGGAAGTGACGCAGCTCCTGGCCGAGGGCAACCTGCACGCCGCGATCATGTGCCCGGGCGCGTACGTCCGCGCGCGCACCGCCGGGGTTCAGGTGAACGCCGTAGCATACCCCGCCCTGACCGGCGGGGACGGGTTCTTCGCCGCCGTGGTGGTCGCGCGCGCCGCCCCGTTCCGCGCGCTCGAGGACCTCCGCGGCCGCCGCTTCGCCTACAGCGATCCCCTGTCCCTGATGGGCCACGATTGCGTCGTCACCGACCTGCGGCGGCGCGGCGAGGACCCGCAAACCTTTTTCGGCAGCACGCTTTTCACCTACAGCCACGACGGCAGCCTGCTCGCCGTGCTCGACGGCATCGCCGACGGCGCGGTGGTGAGCGGCCCGATCCTCGCGCGCGAGGAGCGGGAGCACAGCGCGATCGCGGACGGCGTGCGCGCGATCGGGCGGCTGGGACCGTTCCCGACGCCGCCGGTGGTGACTACGCCGCGGCTCTCGCCCGCGCTCGCCGCCGCGCTCGCCGACGCCTTCCTGACCCTGCACGAGTCCGAGGCCGGCCGCGCCGCGCTCGCGGCCATCGGCGTGGAGCGGTACCTCGCCCCTGCGCCGGCAGCCTTCGATCGCCTCGCGGAAGCGCTTGGCCTGCCCGCGGCGCCACGCTGAATCGGTACGGAGAACCCCGGAGAATCGGCATGCTCCCCCCCCGGCTGCGCCTGCGCACCAAGATCTCCCTGCACTTCCTCGGGCTGCTCCTGCTCTGGAGCGTGCCGCTGATCGCACTGCAGAAGTTCTACCTGGAGCGCACCGCGCGCGGCTTCTTCATCGAGAGCGGGGCGCAGATGACGCGCGCGCTCGCGCTGAGCTGCGCACGCTTCGCCTACTACGAGGACCTGGCGGGCATCGACCGGCTGCTGCTCGGCGAGCGGCGCGAGCATTCCTTCATCAAGTACCTCGCGGTCTTCGACGACGCGGGTGCGCCGCTCTGGAGCACCTTCCCGGGCGCGGTTCCGCGCGACCTGCTGGCGCTCGACCACGAGCCGATCGGGGACGAGAACGTGCGCGGACGCCTGGTGCGCGCGGACGGCGAGCTGCTCTATGACTACCGGGTCGCACAGGGCGGCATCTGCCTGCGCATGGGCGTGAGCCTGAACCCGGTAGAGGAGCCGGTCCGCCGGGCCATGACCCACGTGCTCTGGCTCGCCGCCGTGGGGTTCGTCGCCGTCTGCGCGCTCGCGCTTTCGGTGAGTCGCCCGGTGGAGGCCCTGACCGGCGCGATCGAACGCGCGGTGCAGTTGGACGCCTCGCTCGGGCCCGCGCCCGCGCGCAGCGCCACGCGCGAAACCCGCCTGATCGAGAAGAACTTTTCGGAGCTGCTCACGCGCCTCGAGGAGCGTACGCGCCAGCTCGACGGTTCGCGCAAGCTCGCCTACCTCGGCGAGATTTCCGCCGGGATCGCGCACGAGGTGAACAATCCGCTCGGCGTGCTGGTGATGAACAGCGATTTCCTGGCGCGGCGCGCGCAGGCGGGCGAGTTGCCCGCCGGAGCGGTGTGCGAAGTGGACCGGGTGCAGCGGGCGGCGAGGCGCGCGGGGCTGGCGATGCAGAAGCTGCTGCAATTCGCGCGCTACTCGCTGGGGGACGGGCGGACGCCGCGGCGGCCGGTGGATCTGGGCGCGCTGGTGCGAGAAACGGTGGACCTGCTGGAGGACCGGATCCGCCAGTGCGGCTGCAACGCCCGCCTGGAGGTCGCCACGGACCTGCCGCTGGTGACCTGCGACGAGCAGGGGATGCAGCAGGTGCTCTTCAACCTGCTGACGAACGCGCTCGACGCGAGCCCGCAGGGCGGCGACCTCACGATTCGCGTGTGGCGCGCGGGGGCGCGCGCGTTCTGCGCGGTCGCGGACACGGGCGAGGGGATGAACGAGGAGGTGCTGCGGCGGGCGCGCGAGCCGTTCTTCACCACCAAAGAGCCGGGGCGGGGGAGCGGGCTCGGCCTGTCGAGTTCGGAGTCGATCGTGCGCGCCCATGGCGGCGAGCTGGGGATCGAGAGCGCGCCCGGGCGCGGGACGAAGGTCACGGTGTGGTTGCCGTTGGAGGAGGATGCGGGATGAGCGACGGCGAAACGGTGCTGGTGGTGGAAGACGACGCCGCCTTGCGGGCGAGTTGCCGGCAGGGGCTGGCGGAAGCGGGCTATGGTGTGCTGGATGCTGCGTCGCCGCGCGAGGCCGAGCCGCTGCTCTTGCGCGAAGCGGTGGACCTGATCGTCACCGACCTGCGCATGCCGCACGGTGGCGGGCAGGCGGTGCTCGATCTGGCGCACCGGATCGCGCCGGGCTTGCCGGTGATCCTGATCACCGCCTATCCGAGCGTGGAGTCGGCGGTGAGCGCGTTCAAGAGCGGCGTCGTCGATTACCTGCTCAAGCCGTTCACCTGCGCGCAGCTCATGCAGGCGGTCGAGGGCGCGCTGCGCCAGGGGCGGGCGGAGGCGCGGGCCGAGGTGCTGCGCCACGTCCCTCCGGCGGATACCCGACTCCCGGAGCTGCTCGGCGACGCGCCGGCGTTTCGGGAGTTCCTGGCGGACCTGCGGCGGATCGCCCCGCTCGAAGGGCATGCGCTGGTGGTGGGGCCGACCGGGTCGGGGAAGGAGCTGGCGGCGCGCGCGCTGCATCGTTTCTCGCCGCGGCGCGCGGGCGGGCCGTTCGTCGCGGTCAATTGCGCGGCGCTGCCGGAGCCGCTGCTCGAAGCGGAGCTTTTCGGCCACACGCAGGGGGCGTTCACCGGGGCGGTGCGGGCGAAGGCCGGGCTGCTGGAGGAGGCGGACGGGGGCACGCTCCTGCTCGACGAGATCTGCGACCTGCCGCTGGCGGCGCAGGCGAAGCTGCTGCGCGCGCTCGAGGAGCGGACGGCACGGCGGGTGGGGGGGCTGGATGCCCGGGCGCTGGACGTGCGCATCGTCGCGGCGGCGCAGAAGGACCTGCGGGGCGAGGTGCGCGCGGGAAAGTTCCGCGACGATCTCTACTACCGGCTGTCGGCGCTGGAAGTGCGGGTGCCGGCGCTCAGTGAACGCCTGGAGGACATTCCGCGGCTGGCGGTGGCGTTTCTGGATCGGCTGCGCGCGCAGCACGCCGGGGGTCCCGCGGTGGCGGGCATCGAGGACGAGGCGATTGCGCTCCTGCTGAGTCACGCGTGGCCGGGGAACGTGCGCGAATTGCAGAACGTGATCTCGCGGGCGTACGCGCGGGCGAGCGGCCCGCTCCTGACGGCGGGCGAGATCGCGCGCGCGGGCGGGTTTGCGGGCGTGAGGCGCGCGGGCGGCGGCGCGGCGGGGGCGGCATCAGGCCAATGCCCGATTCGGGAGGCGGCGCTGACGCACTTCGAGCGCGGCTACCTGATGGAGGCGCTGGAGCGGCATCAGGGCAACGTCACGCACACCGCTAACGCGCTCGGCATCCATCGGACCACGCTGCAGCGGTTGCTGCGGAAGTACCGCGGCGAAGAGACCATGCCGAGCCGGTAGCGGGGGCGGGCGGGCCGTGAGGGAGCCGCATCCACGGATTGTCACATTTCCTCATTGTCGCAATGTCTCATTAGATTCCCCGATGCCACCGGGGCGTAGCGGGCCGAACGCTCCGGCGTCTCGACCGCCCCGGGTGCGGCCGGCCTTGCGGGTGACCTGCGGGATGCCCCCACCGCCTCCGGGACTCAATGTGACATTGTGCCAATGTGCCAATGAGACAATCCCTCCCCCCCCCCCCCGCTCCACCGCTGCGCGCCTGCGGCACCGCTGCAACCGTGCAGCACCTCCCACCTCTGGAAAACGCCGTAACTCCTTGGCGCTCAACGAAACCGCCGGGCGACGAGCACGGCACTGCGCGTGCGATCCTGTACCTTCCTCGCAACCCCAGATTCGGGCGCGATGTGCGCCCAGACCGGATCTCCAAGGAGGGTATCATGAACTGGCCCCGCGCTCGCCTTGCGCTGGCGGGACTCGCCACCTCTGCCATCCTGGCGGCGGCGATTCCTTCGTGCCAGAGCGGTAGTCCCGCCCACGCGCCGAACTCGGCCTGGACGCCGATCCCCGGCGCGACCTACGTCGGGGAGGAGACCTGCGCCTCCTGCCACGACGCCAAAGTGCAGAGCTTCGCGCGCACGTCGCACGGCCACGCAATGCTCAGCACCGGCAAGGGTGAAGACAAGATCACCTGCGAAAACTGCCACGGTCCGGGCTCGAAGCACGTGGATGCCGAGGGCGACCCGCGCCTCATCCTCAAGGGCGACACCAACAACTGCTTCGTCTGCCACAAGGACAAGAAGGCGGAGTTCTCGCTCCAGTATCGCCATCCGGTCAAGGAAGGCCGCATGGGCTGCAGCTCCTGCCACGACCTGCATGCGCCCGAGGCTAAGGTTTCTACCTCGCTCCGGATCAACGAGACCTGCACCTCCTGCCACCAGGAAAAGGCCGGACCCTGGACCTTCGAGCACGAGGCCACGCGCGACGGCTGCATCGTCTGCCACAAGCCCCACGGCTCGATGAACCAGAAGCTGCTCGCCGAGAGCGAGCCCCACCTGTGCCTCAAGTGCCACTACAACAGCGACACCTACCAGCGCCAGGGCCACTACCGGCACAAGGGCGCGCTCAACCCGGAGCCGCAAGACTGCGCGGGCTGCCATCAGGCGGTCCATGGTTCGAACTTCAGCAAGGAACTGCGCACCGAATAGCACGGCCTGGCATACGGAAGAAAGGAACTCATGAGGACGACCCATCCGCGCTTCCTGCTCGTCCCGGCCGTTGCGCTCCTCCTCGCAGCGCTCACGGCCGGCACGGCGCCGGCGCAAGACGCACCCAAGGAACCCGCCAAGCAGCCCGCCGCGGAAAAAGCGGCGGCGACCGAACCCGGCGACGGCTGGTCCGCCGACACGATGCTGAGCGGCCGCTTCCTCGACATCCGCGGCGACAACGCCCGCTTCCGGGAGGACTTCCAGACCTCCTCCGACTTCAAGGGCGGGCTCGACCAGTCGAAGTTCAGCTTCAAGAACAAGGACGGCGCCCTCCTGCGCGGCACCGCCCGCATGCTCTACGCCAACGACTACGGGATTGACCTGCGCATCCAGCAGGAAGACAAGGGCTGGGTCCGCATCAAGGCCGACACCCACCCGCACTACTTCGACGACGTGACCTACGGCTACCGCTTCATGCCGAACCGGCCCGGCGCCAACGGCGTGGAAATCCCATCCGTCCTGCGCGTCGACCAGGTCAAGGGCGACCTGACCGAGCACATCGGCGACGTCGAAGCCGAGGTCGGCCTCACGCTGAGCGGATTGCCGAAGTTCATCCTCGGGTACAAGCACGGGACGCGGACCGGCAACCAGAGCCTGGGGTTCATGTCCACCATGAACTTCGGCAGCAGCTCCGAGTGGAATCGCTATCCGCTCTGGCAGGACATCGACTACACGTCCGACCGGATCTACGGGGCGATCATCCAGGACCTCGGTTCCGGCTGGGAGCTGGCCTTCCGGCCCCAGTACGAGATCTTCGCCGGCGAGCGCGAGTACACCCACTTCTTCTTCGACAGCGGCGCCGGCGCGGCCTTCGACTTCCTGGGCAACGAGCGGCGCATCGAGAATCACTACGACAACCGGCTCTTCAACGGCTCGCTACGCGTGACCGGCGAACTGGTGAAGGACACGCTGCACCTGGACGCGGGGTACACCTACCTGACGCGGCACAACCAGAACAACGTGGACGCGACCGGCATCGCGGGAGAGCTGAACCGCTACGCCGAGAAGACGCTCACCTATGTCGACAACACGCACAACAGCCGCGACGGCATGCACCGCTTCGACGTGACGCTGACCTGCACCGCGGCGGAGTCGCTCAGCGCGTGGGTGGGTCTGCAATACCGGAACGGCAGCGCGCGCAACCATGCCAATCGCAACGAAGACGGCACCAACGAAGTCGACCGCAACGGCGCCGACGTGGCGGACGAAAACTGGAATTTCCGCACCACCAACGACGAAGAGGGCTTCGCCGAGAGCCTGGGCGTGGAATTCCGCGGCCTCGAGAAGACCAAGATCGTCGTCAAGGCCGAAATGGAGCAGCTCGACGTCGACTACGACTGGGACGCGAACCTCACGTACCTCGATCCGCTGCTCGGGGGGCAGGCGCAGACCGACGGCGACTGGGCATGGAAGGACACTGGGAGCTTCGACCGCTACCAGGTCTCGCTGCTCTTCAACACGAAGGCGATCGACGCCCTGACGATTTCGGGCCGGTATCGCTACAGCATCCGCATGACCGACCACGTCGAGTCGCTGGACGCGGCGAACGACAAGCCGGGCGATCCGGACTATCAGCCGCACGGCGTGCCGTTGGTCACGAACCCGAACTACACCAGCGCGACCTGGCTCTCCTACCTGTACCCCGGCACGATCGGCGACAGCGACCTGACGCTGAACAACGCGTGGCTGAAGGCGGAGTGGCAGGCCAACGACTGGGTGACCGTGACGCCGCGGCTGGAATTCGAGCACGACTCCTATGAGAATCTCTCCGAGGTCGTGCCGGAGATCGGTACTTCCTACCGCTGGACCTACGGCCTGGAACTGCTCACGACCCCGGTGGAGAACCTGACCTGGCGCGGCGACTATCACTTCATCGACGGGCACATCTGGACGCGCTCGTCGAGCTTCACGAACACGATCGGGCCGACGGAGACGGGATTCTCTTCGCCGGGCGAGGGTGCCGCCTACCGCGGCGCGCTGACCAAGCCGGTCGACTCGGACGCGAACGTGTACGAGTCCGAGGTGACCTACGCGCTGGACCCGATCACGCTGCGGCTCGGGTACCAGTATCGCCGGGAGAACTGGCTGTTCAAGACCTACCGGCACTACGGGACCTTCGGCGCGGAGTACCAGGTTACGGACAAGTGCTCGGTCGAAGGCACCTTCGGGTACGTGGACTACCAGGAGGAGCAGAACCAGGGCATCAACGACTACGACGGGCCCCTCGGAATGCTCTCGCTGAAGGCGAAGTTCTAGGGAATAGACCCTGCCAAGGTTCGAGGGCTCCGAAACCACGACCCCTCCTTGACCGGCGCCGCGGGGCGGTGCCGGCGGGCGGCCGTACCCCACCCGGGGGACCGGCCGCCGTCATTCTGGGCGTGAGGGGC
>JACRIP010000630.1 GCA_016220045.1 Planctomycetota bacterium | reverse complement strand
CCGGCGCCGGGCGGCGGCGCGCGTAGGGCCACGAAGGAGGATGAAGGGCCACGAAGGGAGCGACGGAACACGAAGGGCCACGAAGACGAGAAGCACGAAGAGCCACGAAGGGGGCCGCCGCAGGCCGGCGCAGGGGTCTTACCGAGATCGCGTCCCCCGCCAGGGCTGCGCCAGCCTGCGGCGGCCCCGCTTGGTGGCCCTTCGTGGTCCGTCCTTCGTGGCCCTTCGTGTTCCCGTGCTCCCTTCGTGGTCCTTCGTCGACCTTCGTGGTCCTCCGCCTGCCAAGCGGTGTGCGACTTCTCCCTCACCGCTCGCCCCGCCCCGCCCCGGACCATCGCGGTTGCTTTCTTTTTGCGCGCGGCTCCGGTAGAATGCCGCCGTGCAGGTGAAATCACCCCCTCAACGTGGAGGCAGGATCGTGAAGCGGAAGCTCGCCTATTTCCTGATTTTCGCCGTATTCTTCGGCGGCCCGATCGTGTTCATCTCGACGCCGGTGCAGGAATCGCTGCGCCAGGCGGCGCTTGACCACAAGGAATCCTGGCCGTCGGCGCCCTGGATCATCGGCCGCGTCGCCTGGCTCTACCGCTACACCGGGCGCTACGAGCTGTCCGCGAAGGCCTACGAGGATTACCTGGGAAAGTGGGAAACCGAACACGTGGACTACATCGAGAACAAGTACCTCTACGCGCGCGCGCTGGAGGACTGGTCGGACTCGCTGGACTACAACGCCGCGCCCGAGGTCGGGGCCAAACGCAAGGAAGTGCGCGAGCGGGCCAAGGCGATGTACGAAGAATTCTGCAGATGGTATCCGGACGATCCGCGCAAGCCGCAGGCGGAGCAGGCCTCGCGCCGCATCACCCGGGGGTTCTGATGTCGCGTGCGCGGCGCCGCGGGGCGGAGGGGGCGCGGCCCGGGCGCACGGCGGCGGCCGCCCGGCTCGCCGCGAGCATGCCCGTCGCGGCGGCCGTGGCGCTGTGCCCGGGTACGGTGTTCGCCGGATTAGAAGCCGGGAGCGCGGTCGGCGATCCGGCGCTGTGGGACCTGGTGCAGGCGGCGGGTCTCCCGGGCGGACTGATCTCGGCGCTCCTGGTGATCGCGCTGGTGATCATTGCCGATTGCGCGCAGGCGATGCGCGAGGTCAATTTCTGTCCGCCCGAGCTGGGGCGGCGGCTGGAGCGGCTTTTCGGCGAGCGGCGCTTTCTCGAGGCGCTCGCGCAATGCCGCGCGGAGCACAGCGTGCTGGCGCGCGCGATCGAGCGGGCGCTGCTGGCCGTGGAATACGGGAGCGCGCAGGCGCGGCGCGTGGCCGACCGCGCGACCGAGAGCGCGGCGGACGAGCTGGGGCGGCGCGCCTCCTACCTCGCGGTGCTGGGGGCGATCGCGGGCCTGCTCGGGTTCTTCGGGCTCTTCGCCGGCGCGATCGAGGCCTTCGCGGCGTCGGTGCGCGACGCGGGCTCGCCGCTGCCGCACGCCTACGCGGGGGGCATCTACCAGGCGCTGGTCGTGCCGCTCGAAGGCGCCCTCACCGCGGTCGTCTGCCTGCTGGGGTTCTTCGTTTTCGCCACGCGCGCGCGCGCGCTGCGGCTGCGCACCGCGCTGACGGTGACGGAACTGCTCGGGCGGCTGGACGAGCCGCAGGTCGCGGCGGCGGGAGCGCCGGGGAGCGCGCCGGGGGCGCCGGGCGCGCCGGGGGCCGCGACCGAGGCGGGGACCGACAGCCGCGCGGGCTCGGGAGATGCGGTCCTGGGACCGCCGGTGTAGGGCGGAGCATGGGAATCTTCAAGGCCTACGACATCCGCGGACGCTACGGCACCGACCTGACGGACGACACGGCGGAGCGGATCGGTCGGGCGTTCGCCGGGTTCCTGCGCCGGGGCAAGCCGGCGGGCGGGCTGACCGTGGCGGTCGGGCGCGACCTCCGGCCGTCGTCGCCGGCGCTGGCGCAGGCGGCGATGAGGGGGCTGGTCGCGGCCGGCGCCGACGTGGTCGAGATCGGGCTGTGCACCACGCCGATGAGCTACTTCGCGGTCGGGCACTACGGCTACGACGGCGCGCTGATGACCACGGCCTCGCACAATCCGGCGCCGGACAACGGGTTCAAGCTGTGCCGCGAGCGCGCGATCGCGCTTTCGGGGGAGACCGGGATCGGTGAGATCGAGCGGCTTGTGGCGGCGGGCCTGCCGGCCCCGGCCGGGCCGGGGGCGACCGCGGCGGGCGGGCGGAGCATGCGGCGGGCGATCCGCCAGGACTACATTGAACACCTGATGGCGTGCGCGCGCGGGGGCGGGCGACCGCTGACGGTGGCGATCGACGCGGCCAACGGCGCGGCGACCACGATTCTGCCCTTTCTCCTGCCGCGCCTGCCCCACCGCGTGCTGCCGCTCTTCTTCGAGCCGGACGGGCGCTTTCCCGGCCACGACCCGGACCCGCTGCGCGAGGAGAACACCGTCGCGCTGGCGGCGGCGGTGCGCGCCGGGCGCGCGGACCTCGGCGTGGCCTTCGACGGCGACGCCGACCGGGCGATCTTCTTCGACGAAACCGGCGCGCGCGTGGGCTGCGACCTGGTGACGGCGCTCCTGGCGCGCGACCTGCTCGCCCGCGAACCGGGGGCGCGCGTCGTCTACGATCTGCGCTCGAGCCGGGTGGTGCGCGAGGAGATCGAACGCGCCGGGGGCGTGCCGGTGCGCGAGCGCGTCGGCCACTCCTTCCTCAAGGCGACGATGCGCGCGCGCGACGCGGTCTTCGGCGGCGAACTCTCGGGCCATTTTTATTTTCGCGAGCACTTCTACGCCGATTCGGCGCTCCTGGCGTTCCTGCGGGTGCTCGACCTGGTGGGCGGGGCCGGCCGGCCGCTCTCGGAGCTGGCGGCGCCGCTCCGGCGGTACGTGGCGACCGGGGAGCTGAATTTCCGGGTGGCGGATCCGGCGGCAGCGATCGAGCGGGTGGCGCGCGGCTACGCGGGGGCGGTGAGCGACCGGCTGGACGGGCTTTCGGTGGAGACGGCGGACTGGTGGATGAACCTGCGGGCGTCGAACACCGAGGCGCTGTTGCGGCTGAATCTGGAAGCGCGGACGCGGGAGGCGATGGAGGCGGGGCGGCGGGAGGTGGCGGCGCTGGTGGGCGAGTGAGTGCCGGTGCGTCGCGCAGGGGTGCTTGTCCGGTATTGCCGTCGCGATTGTCCCAGCGATCGCCGGCCCCGTGACGCGAAGTTCTTGGTCGCCGCAGCGTGCGTACCTTGGCGGCAGCACGGCCTCGGT
>JACRIP010000092.1 GCA_016220045.1 Planctomycetota bacterium | reverse complement strand
TTTTTTCGGCAAGCTTTTCGGCCTACCGCGTCGGCTCCGTAATCGCCCAATCACACAATCGCCAAATCGCCCAATCGAAGCACCGCCAGAGCTGCGCTTGCGCTTGGGTTGCGGGCCATGCCCGCCCTACGGTTCAGTCGTCGCTGCGCACGAGATCGCAGGCGCCCGGAGTCAGCGCAGGAAAGGTCGGCGGGGTTCCGCCGTGGCCGGCACGCGCAGGCGTTTCAGCAGGCGCGCTTGCAGTGCGAGCTCTTTCGCCTGCCACACCTCGTCCGGCTCCGCGGCGCCGATGCGACAGCTTCCCCCTGCGATGGTGTCGTGTCCTCCGGCCTGCTGGCGCAGCTCGAAGGTGGCGCGCAGGACTTCGCCGGCCTGCGCGTCCAACTGCGAGGTGCGCAGCGAGGCATGGAGCCGACCCTTGTAGCGGCCGGTGACGAAACACCAGACCGTCTGCCGGTAGGCGAGCAGAAAGTCGGCGATCTGGGAGACCAGATCGGGCGTCTCAACCGGCCCGAGATGCGAGATCAGGACTCTCCGGTACATCAGGGCGTCGCGGATGCCCTTGCCCAGGGTCGTGAAGAACTTGCGCGAACGCGCCGGATTCTGGATCCGCGCCAGCAGGCGCAGGTCGCAGTGATGCAGCATGTGCAGGTAGGTCTCGACGACGTCCGGCCGCTCCGCGCGAAAGAGATCCTGGGTGTCGGTCAGGATCCCGTAGGCGAGCGCGGTGGCTACGCGGGGCGGGATGGCGGCGCCCGAGCGCAGCAGCGCGGCGGCGACGATCGCGCAGGAGGCGCCGCAGTGCGGATCCACCAGCGCCAGCTCGGCGTCCGGCACGGTCGGGGAGGGATGCTGATCGATGACCAGCGTGGCGCGGCGGTGTGGGGGAAACGGGTTGTTCTCGAATTCCGGCTGCGTATCGACCAGCGCCACGTTGGCGTGCCGTCTCAGCATGCCCGGCGTGAGCTTGTGGGCCGGGATGCGCAGGAGCCGGACCATGGCCCGATTCTCCGTGCGGCCCACTTCGCCCCCGTAGGCGATCGTCGACGCGATGCCGAAGCCGGATTGGGCGAGATGACCGAGGGCAAAGGCCGCGGCCAGCGCGTCCGGGTCCGGATGGTCGTGCGTCAGGATCAAGAGGGGAGAAAGTGACTCCCGCCGCGCGCCCAGGAAGTTCAGCAGTTCCTGGGCGCAGTCGGCCGCGCCGTTCTGCGGTCCCGAGCTGTTCGTCATGCGGCCCCGCGAAAGGGGGAGGTCCGGCCGGGCGCGGCGTGCGACGGCGGCCACTTCGGGGTTGACGGACGCCATTACTTTGGGTACAAAGTAACGTCAGCGGACGCCGCCTGTCAAGCGGAATCCGGCCGGCGGACGCCGCGCGACGGCTCCCCGGCGACATCCGCGGCGGCCCCGATCCCCGGCGCGCGCCCGCCGGGACCTGCCCTTCCCCGGAGAGGACCATGCAACCGGGCGACTTTGGTCTCGACCTGCTCGACATCGCCGTCGTGGCCTGGCTCTTCTACCGGCTGCTGCTCGTGTTCCGGCAGACGCGCGCACTGCGCATCCTCGTCGGGCTGGGGGTGCTGGCCCTGGTCTACGCGGCGGCCCGCGTGTTCCGGTTCGAGGCGGTGCTGGGGCTCGTGGACCTCCTCCGCGGCAGCCGGGTCGAGGTCGGCGTGCTGGTCCTCGCGGTGATCTTCGCCGAGGAGATCAAGGATCTCTTCGCCGGCGTGTTCTGGGACCTGTCCCGGCGCGCCTCCAAGGACCCGGTCGAACAGGTGGTCGACCCGATCGTGCGCGCCGTCGTGCGCATGGCGGCACGGCACTGCGGAGCGCTCATCGCCGTGGCGGGCGTCAACCCGTTGGACCGGTGGGAGCTGGCGGACAGCGTCGCGGTGGACGCCGGCGTGACCGCCGATCTCCTGGAGACCATCTTCCATCCGGGGTGCCCATTGCACGACGGCGCCGTCGTGATCCGGGGTGGACGCATCGTGGCCGCGAAGTGTCAGTTTCCGCCCTCGTCCAGTCCCGTCATCACCCAGTACCACGTCGGGATGCGGCATCGGGCGGGGTTCGGTCTGTGCGAGCAGAGCGACGCCGTAGTGCTGGTGTTGAGCGAGGAACGCGGAACGATCTCGCTGGCGCACCGGGGCACGTTTCGGCCGTCGGTCCCGCCGGAGGAGCTGGCCGGCGTGCTGCGCGATCTCCTGGGCGGGAGCGCCCGGCATCGCCCCTGGTACCACCCGCGGCGGCTGCTGGCGGACGCGCCGCTGAAGGCCTGCGCGGCGGCGGCGGCCTTCGCCCTGTGGGCCGAGCAGGAGACCACGCTGAAACTCCGGGATGCGGTCCACGTGCTCGATCCGGAGACGCGGGCGGTGCGCCTGGTGGCGCTGCGGCCGGGGCAGGTCGTGCTCACGGCTCCCGCGAGCCGTCTCGTTCCGCTCGGCCGCGACGGCGACACCCCGCTGTTCGCGCAGGTCCTGCCGCCGGTCGAGTACGAGTTGACCGGACGGAACTTCCGTCGGCTGCTGTTCCTGCCCCAGCTCGTTCCCGCCTGGCTGCTCGGCCACGAACCGGTGCCGGCCGACCTGGTCGGTCCGATCGGCATCGTGTTGCCGGGGGTGGACGCGGGCGCCGGAGCGCTCACGCCCCCACTCACGCCCGCGCCCGCGACGGCGCCCAGCACCATTGCCTGTCCATTGGTGCACTCCGGGGGGAGTTTCGAGTTGCGCGGCCGGTCGATCGAGGTCGCGCTGGATCGGCTGGCGCCGCTGGCGCCGAACTCGATCCGGGTGGCCTTCCAGGGCCAGCCGGCGCCGGACTATACCCTGCTCAGCGAATCGCCGGTGCAGGTGTCCTTTCCCGGTCCGGGCCCCCTGGTGGTGCCGAGCCGCGCCAAGGAGGCGGTGGAGGCGGCGCTGAATCCGTGTCCGACCTCCGCTCCGATCTCGGTCGCGGGGCGGACGGAGTCGCTCGACCAGTGGGTGGAGCTGCAACTGCCGCCGGAGCTGCTGCGGTGGAACCCTGAGCAGGGCGCGCGCATCCACCTGGTGCTCGAGATCCTGTGGGAGAAGATCCGGCGGGACGCCCAGGAGCAGCAGCTTTCGCAGGACCGGCGGCGCGAACTCGAGTCGCAGCGGGCGGACGTGACGCGGCCCGCGCACGAGGCGCGCGAGCGCTGGGCCGACCTTGAGAAGCGCTTCAAGGACGGCGCGTGGGAGACCGGCTATCGGCTGGAGCAGTACGACACGCTGGTCAAGCGCACGCTGCCGGACCTGGCCAAGCGGATCGAGCGGGCGCAACTGGAACAGGAGACGCTGGCGCAGTCGCTGGAACGGCTGCGGGCCGAGACATCCCCGACGCGGCGGGAGCAGGAGATCGTGAAGGCGCGGCTGACGATCTGTTTGAAGGAGCAGGAGTGGCGCGGGGAGATCCTGGAGGCGTTGCGCACGCTGCTGGATCTGGCGCAGCGCGAGGCCGCCGCGGTGGGCGAGCGCATCCGGCCGTTGCTGGAGGCGGTCGAGCGCGCCGTGCGCCAGAAGGAAGAGGTCGCGACGACGGAGTTCCAGCTTCCGCCGGTCGAGAATGAGACGGATCTCCAGGGGCTGATCGAGGAATCCGGGCCGGCGGGTGCGGCACGCGCCGAGGGCGCGCGGGCGATTGCCGCGGCGGCGAGCAGCCGGGCCGCGGTGAACCTGCACTCGCAGGGGCTGACCTGCGTCGAGCGCTGGCACGATGCGGTCCGCGAGGCGCAGGTCCTGACCCGGGAGACCGAGGCGTTGCGTGCGCAGTTGGGCGCCCCGGCGGCGGTGCCGGCGCCGATCCGGGTGGAGCTGGCGCTGCGCGAGAAGGAGACGGTGCTGGAGGCGCGTCGCCTGCTTGCCTCGCGGCAAGCCGCCCACTGGACGGACCTGTGGCCGCGGCTGGTTCAGACCCTGGCCGTGCTTTCCGGCGAAACGGCCATTCTGGAGCGGTTGGTGCGGACCTGGCCGGCGGAAGCGATTGCGCGGCTCGCGGCGGCGCCCGTTCTGGACCTGTTCCGGGAAACCGAGATCGAGATTCCCGGGCTGCAGCCGGGGAACCGGTTTCTGGCCGAGCAGGTGGTGAATGCCGGGGACGCGAGTTTGAGCGCGGAAGCGGGGCGGGCGGCGGAGCACTGGGATCGGTACGCCGAGGCCATGCGCCGGCGGTTGGCCGTGCTCGCGGCGGTGACCTCGCGCATCGTCGCGGGCGCCTCCGCGGTCGAGGTCCTGCGCGCCTTCGAGGAACGGGAGTCCGCGCTTGCCCAGGTGGCGCAGGAGCTCCGCCAGAGCGAGGACCGGACGCTCGCCTTCCGGGCCGCGCCGCTGGACATCCCGCTCGGGGAGACCCAGGAGGTTGCGCGCGTGGCGGCGGAGGTTGCCGCCGCGAGCCAATTGTACGCGCGGGAGCGGGACGAGCTGGTCGCGCAGGCGGCGGCGATCGACCGGGGATTGCCGGCCGGCAAGGCGCCCGCCGACTTGGACGCGGGGGCGCTGAAGGCGGCGGCGGAGGGCTGCGTGCTGCGCGCGCGCCTCTTGTGCCGGCAGGAGCTGCTGGCCCGGCTGGAGCGCCGGCAGGCGGCCCTCGCGGCGCACCTGCTCCTGGTCGCCCCGGTGATCGAGCCGCTGTTGGCGACGCTGAAGAGCCGGGGCGCCGAGCTCGACAAGGAGGCCGAGGCGCCCCAACCGGAGCGCGTCGCCGCGCTGGCCTACATGGAGTCCCGGAGGACCGAAGACCAGGCCCTGAGTCGGCTGGAGCGGGAGGTCGCCGCCCTGCCCGCGGCGCCCCGCGACCTGTCGGCCTTCCAGGAGCGCCTGGTCCACGCCTTCCTTCCGCTCGCTCCCGACGATCCGGGCATGGAGCACCTGGTCGCGCTGCATGCCCGGGTGGATACCGTACGGGGGATCGTGCGCGGCCTGGAGGCGCCGGGGCCGGACGAGACCGTCGATGCCGCGACCGGCCGGGGCCTGGCCGCGGTGGAGATGCGCCGGCGCCTGCGCGAGCGCGGGCTGGCGGTGCGCCGGGCGCGGCTGGGGCTGCTGGAGGAGACCCTGGGCACGCTGCGGGAGCACCTGGTGGATCGCGAGCCGGTCCGGCGTCTCGCCGCCGGCCTGGCGGGCGCGCTGACGGGGCAAACGGCGCGGCTCCTGCCGATCGCGCGGCTGGAAGCGGCCGGGGCGGAGCTGGCGGCGGCCATCGTCGAGCGGCGCGCGCAGATGGCGGAGGCGCGGCGGGAGGCGGAGCGCCGGGGGGACGAGACCGAGCGCGCGCAGTTCGCGCGCCGCGCCGCGGCCCTCGAGGCCCGTCTCCAGCGCCTGGAGGGCATGCGCGAGGACCTCGGGCGTTTGCTGGAGGGCGCGCGCGGGATTCTCGACGCCCGGCCGGGCGGCGGATGACCGCCGCTGACGTCCACGACGTTGCCGCGGGTGAACTGGTTTTCGAGCCGGATGAAAAAGCCGGAGAGGATCTCCTGGTCAGGGTCTGGGCGCCGCAGGCGATCGCGCGGCCGACGCCGCCGGCGGAGGCGATCAGGGGCGGAACCATCGATGGGCCGCGGGGAAGGGGGCCGTCGCCCGGGGCGGGGGGCCGCGAAGACGACACCCGTCGCATCGGTGGCCCGAGTCCCGGGCAGGCTTGGACTTGTGTGCGCTCGACGATCGAGCTAGAATCCTTCACAGCTCTGGAGCCGCTGGTACGCCT
>JACRIP010000631.1 GCA_016220045.1 Planctomycetota bacterium | reverse complement strand
TACGAGTACGAGATACGACGGAGGCCGTGCTTTCGATGCGTGCGGCTGGTACGGTCGAGCCACAAGAACGGACATGCACCCGGGCCGCTTCTTCCTCTTTTCATTTCCGCCGGCCCCGGCGTATAATCGCCCGCGGTCTAGCGCCTCGTTCTCCCCGCTACGACCGCGTCCGGTTTCTCTACGGATTCTCCTCGATGTCGATCTCCCGCCGCCGGCTGCTTGTCGGCGCCGGCGCCGCCGCCCTCGCCGCGAGCGCCGCCTCGGCCGCCCGGCTCCTCCTCTCCCCCGACGCCGCGCCCGACCCCGCGGCCCAGACGCCCGCCCGGGGCCCCGCCGCCGCCCCCAGCCCCGTCTTCGTCGGCCGCGCCGCCTCCTACGGCGACGACCTGGTCCGCCTCCTGCTCGACGGCACCCGCGCCCTCGGCGGCCTCGACCTCAAGGGCAAGTCCGTCCTCCTCAAGCCCAATTTCGTCGAATACGACCCCGCCCGCCCGGTCAATACCTCCATCCCCGTCATCGTCGCCGCCATCGAATGGGCGCGCGCCCTCGGCGCCCGCGAGGTGATCGTCGGCGAAGGCCCCGGCCACCGCCGCGACCTCGACGAAATCCTCGCCGAAACCGCCCTGCGCGACGCCCTCCGCGAGCACCGCTGCCCCTTCGTCGACCTCAACCACGACGAAATCGCCGCCGTCCCCCTGCGGTCCCACTTCATGGGCGTCAACCAACTCTTTTTTTCAAAAACCGTCCTGCGCGCCGACCTCGTGGTCTCGCTCCCCCGCCTCAAGACCCACCACTGGACCGGCGTCACGCTCGCGTGCAAGAACCTCTTCGGCACCGTGCCCGGCGTGAAATACGGCTGGCCCAAGAACTTCCTCCATCACCACGGCATTCACCAGTCGGTCGCCGATATCGCCAACACCCTCCGCCCCGGGTTCGCGATCGTGGACGGCATCGTCGGCATGGAAGGGAACGGCCCGATCCACGGCTCCGCGCGCGCTGCCGGCGTGCTCGTGCTCGGCCCCGACCCGGTCGCGGTGGACGCCACGGCCACCCGCGTCATGGACCTCCTGCCCGAGGGGGTGGAGTACCTGCGCCTCCTCGACGGCCGGCTCGGCGCCCTCGCCGAAGCCGCCATCGAGCAGCGCGGCGAGACCATCGCCGCGGTGCGTACGCCCTTCACCGTACTCGACTCCTTCGGCCACCTCCGCCGGAGTTGAAAGGACCCGCGTTGGATACCACCGTCACCTCGCCGATCCGGATGACGCCCGAAGACCTGCCGCGGCGCGAGCTCGCGGACCCCCTCACCGGGCTCTTCAACCGCCGCTTCGTCTACCGCCACCTCGCTTCCGCGGTCGACTGGAAGGCGCCGCCGCCGGTTCCGCCCTTCTCCGTCCTCCTCTTCGACCTCGACGAGTTCCGCAAGGTCGGCCAGGCCTACGGGGCGACGCGGGCCGACGCGCTGCTGGCCGCCCTGGCGCGGCGGCTGCGCGAATCGCTCGGCGTGGGCACGCTCTTCGCCCGGCTCGCCGGCGACGCCTTCGTCCTGCTCCTGCCGCGCACCGACAAGGCGCAGGCGCTGCTCGCGGGCAACGGCATGCGCAGCCGCGTGGCCGAGGCGCCGGTCGCGCTGCCCGACGGCACCGCGGTCCCGCTCACGGCCAGCGTCGGCGTCGCGACCTTCCCGGAGGACGCGCGCACGCCCGAGGGCCTGCTGGCGGCGGCGCAGCTCGCCGT
This sequence comes from Planctomycetota bacterium, assembly GCA_016220045.1. GTDB lineage: Bacteria > Planctomycetota > MHYJ01 > WSZJ01 > JACPWG01 > JACRIP01. The sequence goes on along the minus strand of JACRIP010000631.1, from coordinate 2,538 downwards.
GGCTCAGGCGAAGGCCGGAGGGCGCGACCGGGTCATCGACGCGCGCACGATCGATCCCGCCATCGCGGCCGAACGCACGCTCTACGCCGCGTTCCCGTGCCGCCGCCTGTTCGGGCGCGAACGCGAGCGCTCGCTCTGCCGGCAGTGTGCCGCCGCCGGACTCGCGGGCACGCCGCAGTTCGTCCTGCTCGCCGGACCGCGCGGCATCGGCAAGACCCGTCTCCTCGAGGAGGCGGCGCGCCACGCCGTCGAGGAGAACGCCCTGACCTGGCACGCCACCTGCCGCGCCGACGAACGGGCCGTGCCCTTCGCGCCGCTGGCCGCCGTCCTCCGCGCCTGGTTGCGCGCCCACCCGGCCTTCGACCCCGCCGCCTGCGGCCTGTCGCCGGAACAGGTCGGCGCCATGGCCGCCGTCCTGCCCGAATTCCTGCCGGGCGCCGCCGTCGGCCCCGGCGGGACGCCGATGTCCCCCGCGGCGGCCCCGCTCGACCCCCGCGCGCTCGCCGCGCGCCGCGTCCCGCTCTTCGAGGGACTGCTGCGCCTGATCACCAACCTCTCCATCGAACGCCCGATCTTCCTGCTGCTCGACGACCTGGAGTTCGCCGATCCGGCCACCCTCGAGATCTGCCGCCGCCTGCTCAAGACCGCGGGCGCGCGCATGGTCGCTTACGCGGCGCTGCGCACGGATCCGGCGGACGAGTCCCGGCCCGGGCGCGCGCTGGAGGAGTTTCTCTCCTGGGCGGCGGAGAATCCGGTCTGCCGCCGGCTCGACCTGGCGCCGCTCGACGCCCGCGCCACGACGGACCAGGTCTCGACGCTCCTCCCCGGCCGCCCCCCGATGGAGCGGATCGACCAGGTCCTCTTCTCGACGACTCAAGGAAATCCCCTATTCGTCGAGGAGAGTGTGAAGGTCCTGCTGCAGCGCCGCGCCCTGTATCGGGAACCGAATTCGTGGAGCGCGGCCGGGGTCGGGCTCGACAGCTTTCCACCGACGCTCGCCGCCGCGCTGCGCGCGCGCATCGAAGCGCTCGATCCGGAGACCCGGCTCCTGATCGGCCGGCTCGCGCTCCTGGGGGGCGCCGCGCCGCTCGACCTGCTCTCCGACCTGCTCGGCCACAATCCCGGACACCTGCTCGAGCTGGTCGAGCGGGCGCGCGATCTCCGGCTCCTGCTCCCCGAGCCCGCCGGCGCCGAAACCCAGGCCGCTTTCGCCGCGCGCGCCGCACAGGAGGAAGCGTACGTGCTGGAGAGCGACGAATCGCGGGCGGCCGTTCACGCCGACATCGCCCGCCTGCTGGCGACGCGCTACGCCGAAGACCTGACGCCGATCGCGCACGTCCTGGCGCGCCACCTGGCCGGCGCCGGGCAGACCGAGGCGGCCCGGACGCTGGCGACACGCGCCGCCGAGCACGCCGAGACGCTGTTCGCCGCGGGGCAGGTCGTCCACCACCCGCCCGCCGCCGGACACGCGGGAGCCCACGGCGTCGGCCCCGCCGCCGGCGCAGGACATGGCGCGCGCCGTCCGCCGCGCATTCCCGAAGCCGCCGCGCCGCTCGCCGTGCCCGCCCAGATCGCCCTCACGGCCGCGCTGCGCACCCTCTGCGTCGCGATCAAGAACGCCCGCCGTTACCCCGCGGGCTCCAGCATCGTCGCCGGCGGCGTCGCCGCCTTCACCGGCGCCCTCGACCAGGTCTTCCGCCAGATCCACGGCTTCACCCTCTCCGAGGACGCCGGCGCGCTCGCGTTCAACCGCCGCGCCGCCGATCCGCGCATCGTCGGCAGCTCCGGCAAGGAGGGCGTCGGCCTGCTGCGCGAACGCTCGATGACCAGCCTCACGATCGTCCGGGAAATCGGCGCCGGCGAAGTCGAAAAGCTGATCGAGCTCCTCGCCCGGCCGGTCGACGAACAGTGCGCGCGGCCGGGCTTCTGGGAGCAGAAGCTGCTCGACGCCCACATCGACCACGTCGGCGTCGCGCAACCGGAATTCGTGCCGACCCGCATCCTGCCTTTGCCTGAGATCGATCCGGTCGACCTCGCGCGCGGCGGCGACGATCGCCTGCTCTCGGGCGCGCGCGAGGTGCTGCGCTTCTTCAATGCGGCGGTGGAGAACGAGCGCATGTTCCCGCCCGGAAGCACGCAGGTCAACACCACCGTGGAAACGCTCGCCCAGGCGCTCGAGCGCTTTTTCGAGACCGCCTCGGTCCTGGTGCTCACCGTCAGCGGCGAGCACCTGGCGATCAACGGCACGCCGGCGAGCGCGCGCGTCTTCGGCAACAACCTGCAGGATATCGTGCGGCTCCTCCTCGGCGCCCAGGTGCCGGGGGTCGCCTTCCTCAAGGGCGTCCAGGTCGCGCAACTCTCGGCCTTCGTCAAGGCGCTGAGCGCGCCGGATCGCCAACGGGAGTCGGACGCGCGCTTCTGGATGGAATGGTCGCTCAAGCACGGGATCACTCACATCCTGGTCGGCGACCAGGTCGGAGCGCTGCACGAGGAAGAAGCGGACGCCGGGGCGGCGGCGGCGGCGGGGCTTGCGGCGGC
>JACRIP010000636.1 GCA_016220045.1 Planctomycetota bacterium | reverse complement strand
TCCAATGGGGAAGGGCTCGGAGGCTTGTAGTACCGGGCTTGAGCCCGGGTTTGTTTGCCGGGCTTCAGCCCGGCAACCCTCGACGCGCGCGCCCGCGAGGGCCGCTCGATCCGTCTCCGGCCCGGAGTACGCCGTGGGCAGCCGGCCTGAAGGCCGGCGACGAACCCGGGCTGAAGCCCGGTACTACAAACCAGAACACGCGAATTCCAACGGGGCGGTCGCTGCGGAGCCCCGCCCCATCGGTACGGTGTCCAGCCCGAACTTGTGGGCAACGTCCTGCCCCCTCCCCCCATGCCACGGTGTTCACCGGATGCCGCGCGCTACGTCGTGCGCACGCCGGCGGTCGCGGTGACGTAGAGGATGTGCTTCACGGAGCCCGGCACGACGCTCTCTACGTGGCCATCGAAACACATCATGTTCCAATCGTCGTTCGGGGCTCCGGGCCGGCCGCCGTGATTGGGCACGTCGGTCGGGCCGATCAGGTCGCCGCCGACGGGGGCATCGCCGCGCGTCGCCTCACTGAGCTTGCCGCCGGGATAGATGGGGCGTCCACTGTCCGCTCCCAGGCCGCTCGGCCAGGTCGCCGCGAAGATCGGCGCCGTGTATTCGAGCGCAGTTGGCGTTCCGATCTTGCCCAGGTGCACGTCGCAGATGTAGAAGCTGCAGTCACCCGGGCGCTGTGAGCACGCGTTCGTCTGATTGGGCAGGCGGTACAGGTGGGACCAAAACGCGCCGTTGGGACCGGCCGGGACCGGAGCGCCGGAACCACCGGGTGGAGATGTGGAGGGGTAGTTCCAATCGCTCCCATAGCGGCTGACGTAGAGGGTCAGGTAGTTTCCCAACTGCTTCAGGTTGCCCTTGCAGTCCGATTTCAGGCTCTGTTTCCGGGCGCTGAAATAGGCCGGGACCGTGAGTCCGACCAGGGTCGTGAGCACGAGCAGGCCGATCAACAGGTCGGCAAGGCTGAACTGCGGGCGCAGGTCGTTGGGCATGCGTGGGCCTCCGAGAAGGGCTCCCGGAGAGTGGTATCCCGAGCGGGATGGATTGGTTCGGGGAATGTGGCCCGGCCGGCGGCCCTTGCGAAAGCCCCTTCAGGCGGAACCTACGCCGAGGACGATTCGCAATGGGCCCTTCGTTCCGCCAGAAGAGGCTGTCGCACAAGGCAACGATCAGTGGCCCTTCGGTGCAGGCCGGAAGGCCTGCACCACAATTGCCGGAGACCTCTCAAAGTCAACCATGATGTGCTCGAAACCTTTGTGGCGCAGGCCTTCCGGCCTGCGCCGCGAGGTCTCCGGCGCCGGAGTCTCGCGTGGCTGGCCCGATCCCCGGACCGAGGCGTTCCCGCCCGAATCGACCTTTTGCGATAGCCTCTGAAGGCGGAACTACGAACGAGCCGGATGCCCAATCGCAGAGGGTCCGTGTGACTGGGGCTGCGTTTAGCGTGGCCGTGTGAAGGCCGGCGAAGCCCGGGACCATAACCTGCCGGAGGAACTTCCGCCCCTGTGATCGCCTGTTCGAATGGCTTGACGCCGGGCACCGGTGGCAGCATGCGGGCCGCCACTCGCCCCCTCCTGTCCGAAGACGACCGCGGCCCTTGTGGAGCAGGCGTCCTCGCCTGCGCCGCGCGGCCATCCGAGGAGGCCGGCCGTCAGGGTGCGGCTCGCAGGGCGCAGTGCGCAGGAGCTTGCGACCCTGCTCAGCGCGTAACCGTAGTCAGCGCGCTAGGTCGTGCGCACGCCGACCGTCGCCGTGGCGTAGAGGATGTGCTGCGCGGAGTTCGGTGCCACGATCTCGACATGGCCGTCGAAGCAGAGCAGGTTCCAAATCTCGTTCGGCACCCCGGGCTCGCCCCCGTGGTTGGGTGAGTCGGACGGGCCGATCAGATCGCCACCGAGCGGGGCCTCTCCCCGCGTCGCCTCGCTGAGTCTGCCCCCCGGGTACACGGGGCCTCCGCTGTCTGCTCCGTGGCCGTTCGGCCAGATGGCTGCGAAGTTGGGCGCCGTGTACTCCAGGGCGGAGGAGGTCGGCCGGGTGCCGGTGACCTTGCAGACGTAGAGCGAATCGTCGCCAGGACGTACTGAGCACGCGTTCGCCTGGTTGGGCACGCGATACAGGTGGGACCAGAACACGCCGTTGAGACCGGCGGGGACCGGCGCCCCGGAACCGCCCGGCGGGTAGGTGTTCGGATAGGGCGGAGGGCAGTAGCGACTCATGTAGAGCCTCAGGTAGTTCCCCAACATCTGCAGGTTGTTCTTGCAGCCCGATTTGAGACTCATCCTGCGGAGGCGTGCGTGCACGGGAACAGCGACGGCAGCCAGGACCGACAGGAAGAGAAGGGTGGTCAGCAGACCACCGAGCGAAAACTGGAACCGGGGGGCACTGGACATCACGCGGCCTCCGAATTCGGACGCCGGTCGAGGAACCCGGCGGGCGGACGCAGGACGCACGGCCGGGCGTCCACTCCCGTAGTCGCCCGATCGAATGGCCCGCGGCCGGGTACCGCTGGTAGCGCGCCTGCGGCCCCGCGCTCTGCCCCATTCAAAGACGACCGCGGCCCTTGTGGCGCAGGGGTCCTCGCCTGCGCCGCGCGGCATCCGCGGGTGCAGGCCGGCAGGGGGGCGGCACGCAGGGCGCGGGTGGCGGCGGTTCTTGACCCTCCTCACTGCATCACCGGAGTCAGCGCGCTAGGTCGTGCGCACGCCGACCGTCGCCGTGGCGTAGAGGATGTGCTGCGCGGAGTTCGGCGCCACGATCTCGACATGGCCGTCGAAGCAGAGCATGTTCCAATTGTCGTTCGGCGCCCTGGGCTCGCCCCCGTGGTTGGGCGTGGCGACCGGGCCGATCAGGTCGCCACCGACCGGCGCGTCGCCGCGGCCCCCGCGAAAGAGGCGGCCAGCCGGGTAAATGGGGCCCGTGCCCTGACCCGCGGGCCAGGTTGCGTCGAAAACTGGACAGGTGTACTCGAGGGCGGAGGACGTCGCCATCGTACCCGTCACCCGGCAGACGTAGAGCGAATCGTCACCGGGGCGCAGCGATACCGCGTTGGTCCCGTTGGGAACCCGGTACAGCCAGGCCCAGAACGCGCCGTTGGGACCGGCCGGGATCGGAGCGCCGGAGCCGCCGGGGGGGGAAGTGCACGGATAGGGCCTGGGATAGCACATTGAACTAGCGTATAGCGTCAGGTAGTTGCCCAACTGCTTCAGGTTGTTCCTGCAGTCGTTCCGCAGACTCTGCCTGCGGGCGCGGACGTAGACCTGGACCGAGAGTCCCACCAGGATCGTGAGGACGATCATGACCATCAGCAGGTCGGAAAGCGAGAATTGCCAGCGTCGCGCGTCAGCCATGCGGCGGCCTCCGACAGAATCCCCCCCCCCAGGCCCCCATTCCTACCGGACTCCGTCGAGTTTCGCAAGGGCGGAGCGCGCTCGCTGGGCGCATGACCGTGCTTGCAGGCGCCAGGCACGCGCTCCGCGCGGGACCAGGGCGGCCCGGCCTCCCCCCGCCCCCCTCCCCGGATCGTCACCCACAACTCGGCGGCTGGAGACCGTGCACTCGCTCCAAGGGGGAAGGGCTCGGAGGCTTGATAGGGGTAGGGAGGGCCGCTCACGCGGCCCCCCCTCCCTCCGAACCGAACAGGCGGATCTCCCGCATTCGGCTCTCCAGTCGGTGGTTTTACCTCGGAGAGGACTGACCTAAGGCCGCGTGGGCTGCGGTCAACGAGAACAGCCCGGCGTCCCTGAAAAAGGCGTTTGGCCAGCGCTGATGGTCGGCACCTCGCCCTTTCCCTCGGAGACCAATCCGCTTTCGCAGGATGCTGCGAAGTCTCATGCGAATCCAGCCATCCAGGGGCTCGAACGTGGTGTAGTAGCTGTGTCGAAAGTACTCGAACCAACCCTCTAGCGAGCGGTTCAGGTCCTGGATGATGCACGAGAGGCTGACGCCGCGAGTACGCTTGGTCTTCTCGCGGACGCTGTCCTTCAGCTTCTCCCGACTCTTCTCGCGCGGCCAGTGCTTGGTTGGGGTCTCGAAGTGGTAACCGAGAAAGTCGAATCCCCCGGGTTCGGAGAGGTTCACCAGCTTGGTCTTCGTGGGATGAAGCGTCAGCCCTTCCGCCTGGGTCCATCGCTGGACTTCTTCCAGGGCT
>JACRIP010000625.1 GCA_016220045.1 Planctomycetota bacterium | reverse complement strand
TGAGGGGCGGGGGAGGGGGGGCGCGGACGGGGAGCGCTCCGCACGTCCCTCGGCCGCGGCGCCGCCGACCCGAACTGCCCCCGGCAGCTCGCCGCGGCCGAGCCCCGCGAGCATCATGAGCAGTATACAAGGGAAGTCGACTCTCGGTGTGTTCCGGGGTGCATGTCCGTTCTTGCGGCTCGACCGTACCAGCCGCACGCATCGAAAGCACGGCCTCCGTCGCCCTCGTATCTCGTACTCGTACTCGTACTCGAATGCCCAGGGCGTTCGAGTACGAGTACGAGTACGAGATACGAGGACGAGATACGAGGACGACGGAGGCCAGGCTGCCGCCAAGGTACGCCCGCTGTAGCGGCACAGTACTCTGCGTCGCCGGTGTGGAGATCGAGGGGACAAGCGCGTCGGCAGAACCGGACATGCACCCCTTCCGCCCCCGGAGATTGATTTTCCCGCCACCCGGGGATATCATACCCGCGCATCGCGCCGCCGGCCCTTCCCTTCACCCTCGCGAGGAGCGCCCGCATGGAGCGGGGAGATATCCAGGCCTGGCTCTCGAACAAGGAGTGCCTCGCCACCCGCATCGCCAGCAGCGATGTCAAGGGGCTCCTGCGCAAGCGACTCTCCATCCCCTCCCATACCATCGCCTGGCTCGCCGGCGGCGACGGCAAGCCGCGCATCGCCCGCGAAGGCGAAGAAGTCACCGGCAAGTTCGAAGCCGTCCTGGTCAAGCTCGGGGAACTCCCCGTCCGCTTCCGCTTCGCCGGCCTGCGCTCCAAAGACGAAGTCCCGGTCGACGTCAACGCCACCCTCTACATCCAGCTCGACGGCCCCTCCGACCAGCACCTCGGCGACTTCTGCCGCAACCTCTTCTCCCGCGGCGACACCTACGTCTCCTCCGACGTCACCGCCTACCTCAACTTCGATGTAAAAAAAGACCTCTCGGGCTGGATCGCCTCCAAGGACGCCGACGCCCTCTCGCGCGTCCACGAGCACGCGCAGGCCGGCGACCAGCTCAAGGAGACGCTCGGCCGCTCGCTCCAGGGCAAGGGGCTGGCCTTCCGCAAGCTCGGCGAACTCGACGTGGACTCGCCCGAGCTCAAGCGCCACCGCGAAGGGAAACAGCGCGACCGCGCCCCGGCCCCGCCCCCCGAGGTCGACCCGCGCGAGCTGGAACGCCACCGCGAAAAGCTCGGCAAGCTGGTCGAACGGCTGCAGAGCGAGAGCCTCCCCAAGCTCCTCGAGGGGATCAAGGACGAGAAGGCGCGCGCGCTCCTCTACACCAATCTGGTCGAACTGGACCTCTCGCGCCTGCCCCCGGGAGAGGCCACGGCGCGACTCGCCGCGCTGGGCGAGGACGCGATCGGCATCTTGGTGCGCGCGCTCGGAAACGGCGTGCCCGCCGCCGCCGCCGCGCCCGCCGCCGCCCCCGCCGAGTCCCCGTTGCTCGGCCTCGAACCCGGCTTCGACCGCAAGACCCGCTGGCTGCTCGCCGTCTCCGGCATGACCGTCTTCGCCTTCGACGCCGACGCCGGCAAGCCGATCGAGCGCTTCCGCTTCGAGGAACCCCTGCGCTCCGCCCGCGTGCTGCGCGCGCCCGACCAGGAAATCCTCGTCGCCGGCGGCAAGCGCTCGGTCTTCGTCCGCCCCCTCGGCGAGGACCGCCCGCCCCAGCCCTTCCACTTCCCGACCGGCAAGAAACCCAAGGGCGGCACCAACTCCGCCGCCGTCTACGGCGAATACCTGTTCGCCACCCACTCCGAGTTCGGCGTCGCGCGCTGGAAGCTCGCGGAGCCCGGCTCGATCGCCACGCTGATCTGCCCCGAGGCCACCGCCGGCAACCAGACCACGCGCGGGGTCACGGTCACCCCCGAGGGCCGGCTCTACTTCGCCTCCGGACCCTCCGTCTTCTCGGTGGACCTGACCCGCGAACCGCTCCAGCCGGTGCAGCACATGCCGCAGGCCCAGGGCGCGGTCACCGCCCTCGCCCTCGGCAAGGCCCTGGTTTTCGCCTCCTGCGGCGACGGCCAGGAGGGCAGCGTCGTCGCCTGGAAACTCGGCGAACCCGCCGACGGCCGCGCCGTGCTGCGCCGCAACGACCCCGTCCTCGCCGTCCGCCTCGCCAAGATCGGCGGCGTTCCCCACGTCGTCTACGCGACCCGCGACCACAGCCTCTACGCCCGCATGATCGGCCAGTACCTGGAAACCCCCTACGACGCCGGCGAATACCTCGTCAGCATGGTCGAGGCCGCGAGCGACATCCTCTGCGCCGTGGACCAGACCGGCATGCACATCCTCTTCTGGCACGCCTCCTCCCCCCGCAAACCCTTCCGCACGCTCGAAGTCAGCCAATTCTCCGAGCACCCGGTCTACGACGTGACGCTGCGCGCGGAATAGCGTTTGCGTAGACGGCGGTGCAGGAACGAACGGGGCGACGGGTCCTGCAAGTTCCTTTCGCCGGTCGCAAGTTTCTTTCACTGGCGCAGGCCGCGCCCGGCGAGCTTGAGGTCTCTACGCCCTGCTGGAGGGACGCTCGGGTGATTTGCCGTGACCACGAGTCGACTTCGGGCCCGGACCTGCCCTACGCCCGGCCGGCCGGCTCCGCGGGGCCGCGGGCGGATGCCGCGCCGCCCCCGCCCGGCGCGGTCGCCCGCACCGCCGCGCGCGACCTCGAAAACGCCTACATCTCGCGCGTGCAGCAGACGGTCCTGACCACCCCGGCGCTGCACCATCCGCTGGAAGGGCGCTTCTACGACAACCTGCGCGCGACCCGCACGTTCTCGGTGCTCGACGCGGGCGCGGAAGAGGTCCGCCGCACGCTCCGGGAGATCCCCGAGCTGCCGGCGCACCGCACCTTCAAGGAGATGCCGCTCGACAAGGCCTTCGTCTGCGAGGTCTCGACGGTGGCCGGGTTCTTCGGCGGCCGCGTCCCGAAGGTCGGCGCGGTGGCGCTCGCGCTGTCGCCGCTCGACGAACTGGCGCGGCGCGGGCATGCGACGCGGCCGCTCGCCGGCGCCGACGTGCGCGCGGCGGTCGCGCGGCTCGGCCTGCGCGCCGAGGTGTTCTACTTCGTCGCCGCCCTGTCGACCACCGGGTGGTCGCCGGAGAGCCGGCCGCCGGCGCTCGGCGGACCCAACTGGGTGGGCGGGCTCGCGACGCGCACGCCCTGGGGCTGGCGTTTCGAGTCCGGCGCGGAACCGCGCTGGGCCGAAGGGCGCCGCCTTTTCCTCCTGGAAACGCCCGAGGAGGAGGTCGCGGCGGTCCGACGCTACGTCGCCGACCGGGCGTGTGAGCTGTTGATGGGCCGCCTGACGGTCGAGCGCGCCGCCGCCGAGCTCGGGCTCGCCGCCGCGGTCGTGGACCGGGGCTTCGCACAGGCCGCCGCGGCCGACCGGTTCTTGAGGGTTGTTCGCGAGGGGGAGGGGGCCCGTCTGGAAAGGGTGTACTGAGCGGGGGTACTGAGCGGGGAAGCACTGGCCTTCGCAACCGATTGTCCCAGGCGAATTGTCTCATTGTCACATTGACGGAGGACTCGTCAGCCCGCTGATGTGCGCTCGGGAGTGGACATGGAGCGAACCGGATCGAGTCCCGATGCAAGTTCGCCTCCCGCGACAATGCCCCGCCGCAGCACGTCAATGAGACAATGGGACATTGCGACAGTGTGACAGTGTGACAGTGTGACAATCCGTCCGCCCTCGCGCCCCCGGTGGTTCCTCTCAAGGATATTGCCGTGTTCGACAAGATGAACGAGTTCCTCCGCCGCCTGTCCGGTCGCGGCGAGGTCACCGACGAGATGACCACGCTGCTCAAGCAGCCGAAGAAGCGCAAGGAGGCGCTCAAGCTGGCGCGCGAGACGCGGCACCGGCTGGAGGAGAGCAAGGGGCGGGCGCTCGAGGACATCGGCGTCCTGACCGCCCGCGAAAAGGAGCTGATCGAAAAGGGGCGCCACGAGACCGGCCCGTCGCAGCGGGTGCTCCTGGCGCGCCAGATCCAGGAGGTGCGCGGGCGCATCGCCGAAATCAACAGCCGCCTTGAGGGCACCGTCAACAAGCCGCTCAAGGTGTACGCGGTCCTCACCCAGTTGCTCGAGACCCTGGCCGCCCAGGAGGACCAGCCGATTCCGGATATGCGGGTGGTCGAGGATCTGGCCATTGCCAACCGCGAGTATAACGAGAAGATCGACCAGACCGTCGCGCTGGTCGAGGGCTTGCAAAGCTCGCTCACGCAGGCCGCCGCCGATCGGGACCTCGACGGGATCCTGGCCGAGCTGGAGGGCAAGAAGCGCGTCGCGACCCCGGCCCTCGCCGCGCCTGCGTTGACCGAAGCGGATGCCGACGCCCTCTTCGGGACGCCCGTCGCGGAGAACGCGGCGGCGCGTGGCGAAGAGCGCGCGAAGGAGGTGGAGTGAGCGCGCGGGGCCGGGCCGTGCGCGAAGGCGCGGCGCTCTTCCTCGACGTCCTGGCGCTCGGGCTGCTGGCCGGCGCCTTCGGCATGGCGTGGCTGGTCCGCGACGTGCCGGCGCCCGGCGTCCTGCCGGCGCCCGGGCGGGCGGTCGCGACCGTGCCCCGAACCTGGTCGGGGATCGACCTGATCGCGGCGCGCCCCGGGCCGCCGCTCGGGGATTTCGTCGCGCCGGTCGCCGCGGCCCTGACGCCCAAGTACCTTGCCGTCCTCCTGCTCTTCGCCCCGCTCCATGCGGCCCTGGCCTCCGCGGGACGCGCCGCGCGCCTGCGCACCGCGCTCTGGCTCCTGGTCGCGGTCTTCGGCCAGGGCGTCCTGGTCTGCCTCGCGATCGAGACCGCGCGCGCCTATCGCCTGCTCAGCCAGTTCGCGCCGGTCGCGCGCTACTGGGCGATCGTGCTCGGGGGCTTCGCGCTCGCGCTCGGTACGGCGTTGCCCCTGGTTGCGAGCCTGGTTACCGACGCGGGCGCCGCCGCCTGCGCGCGCCTGGGGCGGTGGACCGCCGCCCTGGTCGGCCTGCTGCTCGGCGCGCTGCTCTGGGTGGTCGGCGCGCGCGCGGCCGGGCCCCCCATGGCCGCCGCCGCGCTCGTTTCGCTCCTCCTCGTGCCCGGCCCCGCGCTCCGCTCTGGCGTCGATCTGCTCCTCGGCCGCGAGCCCGAAGCGCCGCCGCCGCCCGGTGGCGGGGCGGCAAAGGCCGCGGTGCCGCGACCCGAAAGCGGCCCGCCCCGGTGAGAATCCGTAATCCGCAATTCGAAATCCGCAATCCGCAATCGGGAGTTCCCCCATGCCGCTCTGGGACCGCCTGTTCGGACGGAAGCAGGACCCTTCCCTCCTCGAACTCGAGCTGGTGAAGCGCGAGGAGAAGCGCCTGGAACTGCGCGAGGCGCAGCTCGTGGCGCAGATCGAGAAGCTGGAAGGGGAGAAGGAGACGGTCTTCGCGGCCGGCGCAAAGACGACGTCGCTGCCGCGCCGGCGCATGTACGCGCGGCGCTTCGGCGACCTGGTGGCGCGGCTGGCGCTGTCGGACCGCGACCTGGCGCGCGGCTCGAAGGAGCTGCTCACCCTCGGCCGCATCCGCGGCGCCCTGGAGCGCAAGGCCACGCCGCTGGGGAGCGTCCTGGCCGGCATGAGCGAACGGCAGGCGGTCGAACTGGCGCGGTTGCTCGAGGACGATCGCCTGTCGGAGGAGCTGTACCTGACGAAGCTCGACGGGCTGCTCGGGCTGGCGGACGATCCGGCCTACGAAGCGGCGCCGGTCGGCGGCCCCGGGCAGGACGTGCTCAAGGCCTGGGAGGCGATGGACGAGGTGAGCGACGCCGACCTCGCCGCCCCCCCCGCGTCGGTCTCGAAAAAAAGAGAGCGGCGCGCGGGCGAAGTGGTACGACCGTCATAGCGGGAACGATGCAGGAGGACGGGCCATGGGCCTGATGGATTTCTTCGCCGGGCGCCGGGCGGGGAGGGCGGAGCCGAGCCTGGACGAAGTCCGCCACGAGGAAGCGCGGGTCACGGTGCGGGAAGGGACCTCGCTGGCCCGGCTGGAGCGGCTGGAAGGCGAGAAGGACGGGATCTTCGCCGCCGGCGCGCGGCAGAAAAGCGGCGCGCGGCGCGTGCCGTTGGCGCGGCAGTTCGCGGCGAAGGAGGCGCAGGTCGCGCAGGCGGAGCGGGAGCTGGCGCGGCTGTCGAAGGAGGCGACGACGCTGGCGGTGCTGCGGCGGGCGCTGGAACGGCGGCGCGACCGGGAAGCGGGCGTGCTCGGGCTCCTGTCGCGGGTGCGCGAGGAGGAGCTGGCGCGGCTGCTGGAGGACGACAAGATCGGGTATGAACTGTATCTGGAGAAGCTGGATGGGCTGCTCGGCGCCGCGGAGAGTCCGGCGCGGGACGCGCTCGCCGAGATCGGCAAGGAGGGGAGGGAGGTGATCGAGATCTGGCAGCAGATGGAGGAGGGGGAGCTCGCCTCGGCCGAGCAGGGGCTGAAGCTGGCCGAGCAGGCGGCGCGGCGGCGCGCGCGCGCGGCCGAGCCGGCGGAGCGGGCGCTGGCGCGGCCCGAGCCGGAGCGCTGAACGGGCAGAGGGGCCGCCGGCCGACCCGCCGCATTCTCCTACCGAGGGGATCCGCATGGACTTGCACGACCCGCTCAAGCAGGCGCTGGGACGCGCGCAGGACCACGTCGCGCGCGGCGAGACCGCCAAGGCGGCGGTGGCCTACGAGAAGGCCGCGAGCCTGATGTCGCTCTACGCGGAGCAGGCGATCGGCCGCGACGCCGAGCTGCGTCGTAAAAAAAAGGTGGTTGAGGACCGCGAGTGGGCGCGGCGGCTGCGCGCCGGGGAGGTCACGCCCGCGCCGCGCGCGCGGCCCGGCGGCGGGGCGCTGCCTGCGCGTTTCCCC
>JACRIP010000624.1 GCA_016220045.1 Planctomycetota bacterium | reverse complement strand
CGCACCACCGGCGCCGCGCCCAGCGCCGCCAGCGCCGCCGGTTCCCCGGCCGCACCGTACGCCGCCGCGCTGTCGCCGCCGCCGCCGCCCGCGCCCACCGGCATCAGGTCCTCACACCCTTCCTGCACCTCCGGGTATCGATAGATGTCCCCCCGGAAGTTGCGCATCACTACTTCCTTCGCCGTACGGCGAACCACGTAGCGCGGCAGCATCGGCACCTTGCCGCCGCCCCCCGGCGCATCGATCACATAATGCGGTACCGCCAGCCCGCTCGTCCAGCCGCGAATCCCCTTCAGGATCTCCATCCCCTTCTGCGTCGTCGTGCGGAAGTAGTTGGTCCCCCGCGTCAGATCCGCCTGGTACAGATAGTACGGCCGGCAGCGCGCCATCAGGAGCTTGTGGAAGAGCGACTTCAGCACGCCCGGGTCGTCGTTCACGCCCTTCAAGAGTACGGCCTGGTTCATCGTCGGGAAGCCGTGATTCGCCAGCCGCTCCAGCGCTTCCTTCGCCTCCGGCGTGACCTCGTCCGGATGGTTGAAGTGCACCATCATGAAGATCGGATGGTACTTCTTCAACGTCACGCACATCTTCTCCGTGATGCGCGCCGGCAGCGCGCAGGGCATGCGCGTGCCGATCCGGATGATCTCGATGTGCGGGATTTTACGTAAGCGCTGGACGATCGCTTCGAGCTCTTCGTCGCGCAGCATCAACGGATCGCCGCCCGAGAGGATGACGTCGCGGATCTCCGTGTGTTCCTCGATGTACCGGAAGGCGGCCTCCTGGTTCGAACGGTTGATCTTCTCGGCGTCCGAGACCTTCCGCTTCCGGGTGCAATACCGGCAATAGAAGGCGCATTGGTGCGAGATCAGGAAGAGCACCCGGTCGGGATACCGGTGCGTGAGGTTGGGAATCGGACTCGTCCCTTCCTCGTTGAGCGGGTCGTCGGAACAGCCGCTGCCGACGTCGTCCAGGAGCTCCCGCTCGTCGGGCAGGATCTGCTTCAGCAGGGGGCCGCCGCTCTGCTTCGCCAGGTCAATCCAGTAGCGATTGATCCGGACGCGGAAGTTCTCGCTGATGGCTTTCACCATCTTCTCGTCGAGCTGCGGGAACTCCTTCACGAGCTGAGCCGGGGTGTTGATCCCCCCTGCCAGGAGCTTCTGCCATTCTTCCATACAACCGCCCTTAAGAGTCGAACCTCTTGCCGAAAATCACCTTGTCGTCGCCGACAAAGTAGAAGTCCTTCAACCGCGCGAGTTCGACATACTCGTTTTTAGTATAGAAGGCACGCGTGCCCTCATACCGCGGCTGAGAAGAGGTTTCGATCACCATCATCCGGGCCTTGCGGCCGCGGACGGTCGTCTCCGAAAATTCCAGGAGCCGGGAGCCGAGCTTGTGCCGCCACGCGGCCGGGTCCACGGCGATCCAGTACAGGTCCCAGGTCCCTTCCGTGCACGGCGTCGGCCCGAAGCAGACATAGCCCGCCGGCACGTCGGTCGCATCCACGATCGAGTAGATGCAGTAGTCCTTCTGCTCCGGCCGCGTCAGATAGACGTCGATCAGCTCGAGCGCGACCTCGACTTCGGCGGGAGCGAAGACTCCCGTGGCGAGAATGAGCCGGTGCACCGGCGCGCGGTCCGCGGCGGTCAGCGGCCGGATCGTGAACGGGGCGCAGGGCGCCGCAGCGGTCGCGGCTACCGGTCGGGTCGCGGCCTTCTCGATTCCGGGCAACGTCGTCATGCGGTGTCTTCCGTGTGTTCGGTGGCTATTTGATCTCGCTGCGGCCCCGGACGGTTCGCGCCCGCGCGAAGTCCACGATCCGCTGCACCAGCTCCGGATACTCCCACCCGCGGACGCGCGCCGCGCGCGGCAGGCCCGCGTCGGGCGACAGGTCGGGGTTCGGGTTCACTTCGAGCACATAGGGCACTTTCCCGCGCGACAGGCGCATGTCGACGCGCGCGTAGTCGCGGCAGCCGACGAGTTTGTAAGCCTTGAGCGCGGTCGCGCGCACGCGCGCCTCGACCTCGAATTCGAGCTTGGCGGGGCAGATCGGCGCGGTGCCCTTGTACTCCGGGCTGTCCTCGAGCCACTTCGCTTTGTAGGAGACGATCTTGGGCTGGCCCTTGGGCAGGCTGGAGAAGTCGATTTCGGAAATCGGCAGGACTTCGGGCGGGTCGTTGCCGACGACGGCGACGTTGAGCTCGCGGCCGGCGATGTAGGTCTCGACCAGGGCGGGCTGGGCGTAGGTCTTGACCACGTACTCGACGCGGGCGCGCAGGGCGTCGAGGTCGGCGACCACGGAGTCGGCGGAGATGCCGACCGAGGCGTCCTCGTGGGCCGGCTTGACGATGATCGGGAAGTCGATGGTGTCTTCCCAGGCGAAGTCGGCGGATTCGAGGACGAGGTGTTTGGCGGTGCGCACGCCGTGGTAGGCGAGGATTTCCTTGGTGCGCGCTTTGTGGAGGGCGAGGGAAAGCGCGACCGGCCCGGAGCCGGTATAGGGGATTCCCAGGATATCGAAGACGGCGGCGACGCCGATCTCGTGGGCGGAGATGTCGGAGAGGGACTCGCAGAGGTTGAAGACGACGTCGGGTGCGGCGGCGCGCAGGCGGGCGACGGTGGCGCCGAGGTCGAAGTCGATGCCGACCTTGACGACGTCGTGGCCGAGGCCGGCGAGGGCGGCGCCGATCGCCTGCGCGACGTCGACGACGGCGCCGCGGGCGATCTCGTCGTGGGCTTCGCCGTTCTGCGCCGGCACGACCGAGGCGTCGTAGGCGAGGGCGATGCGGAGCGCGGCCACGGATCGGGTCTCCGAGCGGCGTAGGGTCGGGGCCGGGGTTTGCGTTTCAGCTACGGAGTTCACCGTATCATACTCGCCGAGCGTCGCGGTTGGAAGGGAAGGGGAAACGCCGGAGGTCGGGAAGCGGCGCGTGCGGGGGGGATGGGGCGGACCGGCACGCGCAAGGCCGTGAAACGGCGTGGCCTCTAGCGGCCCCCGATCCCGGGGGCGAGCACCTCGCGGCGCTCGGTGGTCCCGGTGGCGGCCCGGCGTTGCGAGATCCCGTAACGGGCGCAGGCGAGGTCGAGGACGGTGTTGATGAGCCCGGCGTAGTCGAGTCCGGCGGCGCGCGCGGCCTTCGGGAAGCAGGAGTTGTCCTCCGGCTTCGGCAGGATGCCCGGCAGCGGGTTCATTTCCAGGAAGAAGGGTTCGCCGGCCGCGTTGCAGCGGACGTCGATGCGGCACCAATCGCGGCAGCGCAGGATGCGATAGGCGTCGAGGCAGATGCGGGAGATGCGGGCGGCCAGCCGCTCCGGGATGCGCGCGGGACAGTCGAAGATCGACAGCGGGTTCTCGGCGCGGTCCCAGATCCACTTGGCTTCGTAGGAGTAGATCGGGTTGACACCCGATGGCAGGGAGTCGAACTTGATTTCGACGATGGGCAGGCAGCGGGCGGAGGGGCCGTTGCCGAGGATGGCGACGGTGAATTCGCGGCCGGCGAGGTACTCTTCGACCAGGGCGGTCTGGCGGTAGAGGGTGGTGACGCGCTCGACCTGGGCTTCGAGCTCGGCCTGGGTACGGACCAGGGCGCCGTTCTGGATGCCCTTGGAGGAGCCCTCGGAGGAGGGCTTGACCATCAGGGGGAAGGCGAGGAAATCGGGGAGGGCGCGCACGTCGTCGGGCGACGCGGCGGTGAGGGAGCGGGGCACCGGAACGCCGTGGTGCGCGACCAGGTCCTTGGTGCGTTCCTTGTCGAGGGCGATGGCGAGGGTCTGGGGATCGGAGCCGGTGTAGGGGATGCGCAGCATCTCCAGCATGGCCGGCAGGTGCGCCTCGCGGGCGGCGCCGTAGAGTCCTTCGGCGAGGTTGAAGACGATGGCGGGGCGGGTGCGGCGCAGGGTCTCGAAGGCGTGCTCGTCGGCGTGAATGCGGATCACGCGGTGGCGGCGCGCGAGTGCCGCTTCGACGGCGGCGATGGTCGCTTCGGAATCGCACTCCGCGTAGAAATCCGGTGGCGACGGAGGCTCTTCGTTTTCCTCGACGGGCGCAGGCTCGACAACTTCCTGCTTCAGGTTGAAAGTCAACCCGACGTCCATGATGCGGTGTCTACCCCAATGTTCCCCCGACCCCCGGACCCCCTCCGGCGGCGCCGTCCTGGAACTTCCGAGCGCGCAAGCAATCGCGGCATGGACGCGATTCCTCGCGCGGTACCGGGTAAGGACGCACGCAGGTCGCGCCCGCGGGCGCGACGGGTCTTTTGGCGCACCCCCTAGCGGTAGGGGGGTGCGCCCCTCTCCTCGAACAAGGGGAAGTATAGCGTGCCGAAGTCCAAAGTCAAGAGGGCGCCCCGAGATTCGTCGCCCCAGCGGTCCCGATTTTGCTCGCTTGGCGGGCGACGCGGAAAATCGTGAGGGTATTTTTTTCGGCGGCGGGCGAATCGGCGCGAAACTACGGTAAATCCCCTGTGCCGATCCGGCACGGTAGAGGTTCGTCGCCGGTCCGCTCCCGCGGGACATGAACGGAGCCACGGAACCACAGAGGCACAGGGCGGCGGCGCCGCAGCCAAAGGCAACCCTGAATGGCGCCGGATTGTAGATTGTAGATTTCGAAATGTAGATTACGGATTGCCGAATGCCGAATGTCGATTGTCGAATCCTCAAGCGACCCCCTGGGAGCGCGGGCGAGGACGCTCGCGCTCCCAGGGGGCGCATGGGGAATCGACAATCGACAATCGACATTCGGCAATCCGAAATCAGAAATCTACAATCCGCGCTACCGACGGCTCCCTTCGGCTGCGGCCCCGCCGCGCTGGGGCTCCGTGTCTCTGTGGTTCCGGTTCCGTTTCGCCGTACCTGAAAGGCGCGCCCCCCCGAAGCTCCTTGACATTCGCGCCCCCGGGGCTTTTAATCTCCGGTTCGCACCGGGGCGTCCGTTATCGGCCATCCGCTGCGCCCGCCTCCGCCCCCCCCTCGTGGAGTCGCCACCCCGCATGCGTCGCCGCCCCTCCGCGCGCCGCGCGGCGCACCGTTGCGCCGCGGCCGTCCTCGCCGCCCGGCTCGCGGCGCTGCCGCTCGCCTGCTACCGGCCCGCGCCCGACGACCCCGGCCGGCTCGGCCGCGACGGCTGGCTGCTCTACCTCGAGAAGCCCGGTGAATACCTGACCGCGGTACGCAACAAGGACTCCTTCCAGGTGCGCGCGCGCAACGCCGGCACCTTCGAGGTGATCGTCACCCCGCGCACGCTCGCGTTTCCCCTGCCGCCCGGCGCGCAACGCCTGGAGGGCGAGGACCGGCACGCCATCTTCGCGCAGGAGCTGGTCTACACGCTGCCGCCGGGGCGCACCTTCCAGGACGTCTACGACTGGTATCGCGCCTGGTTCGCTTTCGGCCGGACCCCGCCGTCCGCCGCGCCCGCGCGCCGTTGAACATTTGACCCCAGGAGGATCTGCCCGTGCCGCGCCACCGCCTGCTCCTCGCGCTCTTCCTCTCCTCCGCGCTCCTCGGCTGCGGGCCGAGCGGCGCCGGCGACCCCTCCAAGGTCGGCCGCGAAGGCTGGGTCCGCTCCGAGCTCAAGCCCTACGAGATGATCCACGCCGACCGCGGCTGGAACGAAGCCACCTACGTGCTGAACCAGACCGCGCAGGAATTCCTGGTCATCGTCAAGCCCTCGGGCCGCGCCACGCCGATCTTCCCCGGCGCCCAGCTCCTCCGCAGCAAGGACTGGGTCTACAAGGAGGAACGCTGGTACAGCATTCCCCCGGGCAAGACCTTCAACGACGTCTACGATTGGTACCTGGCATGGTTCAACTTCGGCGGACAGCATTGATGCCCTGCATGCCGGCCGAGGTGCGCGATCTCGCGAACCCCTGGCGCTCCCTCGTCGGCAGCGTGCCCGGCCTGACCGCGGAGCTGGAGAACGAGTTCCGGTTCGGCCAGAAGGTCATCTTCTTCAACGGCCTCTACCGCCTCGGCGGCAACATCAAGGGCGGCTCCTCCAGCATCTGGAGCCCGTCGAACGTTCCCGCGTACCAGGCCTACTGCGGCTGGAAGGACGTGGACGGCATCCCGGCGGAGGAGAATCCGGCCGCGTTCGACGAACTCCTGACCTTCCTGCGCTCGCGCGGCGTCAAGCTGGTCAACGGCAACTACTACGCCTGCGAGCAGGACGACCACCTGTACTGCAAGGACTGGGGCTATCTCTACGCGATCACGCTGTCCGTCCTCCGGGCATTGCCGGAGCAGCATGCGGAACGCGCCGAGTTTCGCACGCTCCAGCTCGGCGGCTGGGGGCCCGACTGCGCGAAAGGGTCCGCCTACGACGACGCCACGGTCAACATGTACGAGTTTGCGGTCGAGGGGGCGCGTCGCACCTACGTCGGCCTCTTGCTCCACGAACTCGGGCATGCCCAGGAGGCGGCCTTCGACGGCCCGCAGCATGCCGTGCTCTACGAGCACTACAAGACCATCGTCGCGCACAAGGCGGTGCTCGGCGTCGAGTACCTGCTCGACGCGGAGACGCGGCGCATCTATCAGCTCCGCGTGTTCGAGGAGTTCCTGCCCGAAGTCTACATGATCTACGCCTCGCAAGGCGAACGCCTGCGTCGCTACATGGCCGAGCACCCGCCCGCCGTGCGCGCCGCCTGGCAGGCGATCTACGAGATCTACCGCAAGGCCTTTGACGGGATCGAATATGCCTAGCAAGGATTCGGAGGCCGTCGAGAAACGGTTGCGTCCCGAGATGGCCTACCTGGTCAGGCAGGACGTCCTGGTCATCCGCCTCTCGGGGCGCATCCTCCAGGACGTGTCGGAGTCGCTGATGAACTTCCTCGCCGGGCGGCGGCTCGAGGCGGACAGCCGCGTCGTGCTCAATCTCGCCGAGGCCGTCTACCTGTCGAGCTCCGCCATCGGCGCGCTCGTGCGCACCGCCAGCGAATGCCGCGTCAAGCTTGCGCCGCTGTCCGACGCCGCGCGCAAGGTGCTCGAACTCGCCGAGATCCTCCCCATGCTCGATATCGCCTCCTCCGAGGAGCAGGCCCTCCGGGACTTCGCCGCCGGCGCACCCCCCGCCGGCTAGACCGGGTCGCCCTCCCGGCCCCGACCTTTCCCTCGTCCCGCCACCGGAGCGCGCCTTCGTGCCTGACCAGAAACCGCTCGACGCCGCCGACGATTCCCACCCGGTCCAGTTCGACGCCCAGGGCCAGGGGTGGGCCGAGCTCGTCGCGCCCAATCGCCCCGCCTCGGTCGATCAGATCGAGCAGCTTTTCGAATCCCACGCCCTCGATACGCTCCCGGAGCAGGATCGCCAGGACCTCAAGTTCGCCCTGCGCGAAATCTGCCAGAACGCCTTCGAATGGGGCAACCAGAAAGAGCCCCACCGCAAGATCCGCGTTGCCTACTGCCTGTTCGCCGACAAGATCGTGCTCAAGATCTCCGACGAGGGCGAAGGGTTCGACCCCGCCATCGTTCCCGACCCCAAGAAGAACCTGATGGAAGTCGTACTCTCCCGCAAGAAGTCCGGCAAGCGCCCGGGCGGGTTCGGCATTTTCCTGGTCAAGAAGATCATGGATGAGGTCGTGTACAACGAAAAGGGCAACGTCGTGCTCCTCACCAAGCATCTGGGACGGAGCAAGGGGGGCGACGTTTAGATCCCTACAGCTACGCTTCTTGACAGCGCGTCCAGAATTGCGGATTTCGAATTTCGGATTGCGGATTAACGCCAGCCGGAAAGTCCCGTAGCTGATCCGCAATTCGAAATCCGAAATCCGCAATCGACCGGTGTTGGAGCTGTTGGGTTTCAGGTGTGAGCCCGAGTTGGGCGATTGAGTGATTTCGTGATCGGGTGATTACCAGGGAGCTGCGCATGTCCGCTCGTCGTTTGGCGTTCGGTGCCGCGCTGTGGGTGGCGGCGTTCTCGCTCGTGGCCGGTATTCCCGCCCTGAACGCCAAGCCGACCAAGGAGGAGTGGGACAAGCTGGCGGGCGACGTCCGGCGCGCCTTCGCGACCGACGACGCCGACGCGCGCGCGCGGTCGGTCCAGGCGCTCGGGGGCGCCGACGGCCTCGACGCCGCCAAGCTCCTCGTCCTGCTCCTGGATTCGCCCGATCGCGCGCTGCTCGCCGCCGAGGGCGAGCGCGACGCCTACGAGCCGGAGTTCACCGCCGCCCTCGAGCGCATCGCCAAGATCGCCAAGGCGAACGACAACAAGGTCACGCAGGGCGACATGGAGGACTTCCAGCGCAAAGAAACGAAGATGGAGGAGCTGAACCGGCGCGTGAAGGACCTCTCGGGCGTGCAGGATGCCATCGTCACGGCCCTCGGGAAGATCCGGGAGGCGGAGGCGGTCGCCTGGCTGGCGGCGCAGGGGCTCAAAGACAAGCTCTGGCGGACGCGCGCGATGGTCGCGCAGGCCCTGGGCGGCGCGCCCGCGGACGCGGCCGGCGTGAATGCCGCCCTCGCGGCCGTGCTTGCCGACAAGGACGCGCGCGTGCGCGCCGCCGCGCTCGATGCGCTCGCGCGGCGCGGCGCCAAGGAAGCCGTCGCCGCGATGCTCGCCGCCCTCAAGGACGAACGCTGGCAGGTGCGCGTCGCCGCGGCCGAGGCCCTCGGCCTCCTCGCCCCGCGCGAGGCCGTCGGGCCCCTCGTCGACCGCCTCCAGCAGGAGCTGGGTCGCGTGCGCGAGGATCTCGACCGCGCGCTTCAGGCGATCACCGGGGTCACGTTCCGCGGCGACCCGCTCGGCTGGAAGGGCTGGTGGGAGATCCACAAGGCCGATTGGGAGTCCGGCAAGCTGGAGAAGCAGCCGCCGAAGAAAGACGCCGTCGCGGGCGGCGGCGGCGGCGGCGGCGGGGGTGGAGGCGGCGACGCCGGCCGCACCGTCACCTTCTACGGCGTCGAAACCAAGTCGAAGAACCTGATCTTCGTCGTCGACATCTCCGGCTCCATGGCCGAGGAGACCTCGGGCCCGCAGGCGGTCTCCAGCGGGCCCGGCGACGGCGCCGGACCCAAGGGCAAGCGCAAGATCGACGTCGCTCGCTACGAGCTCGCGCGCGCCATCGGGTTGCTCCCCGACGACGCCCGTTTCAACATCATCACCTTCTCCTCCGACATCAAGGTCTACTCGCCGCAGAAGATGGTGGCCGCCACCAAGCCCGCCCGGACCGCGGCCCAGAAGTTCGCCGAAGCCCTCGAGCCCGAGGCGGCGACCAACATCCACGACGCCCTCGAGAAGGCCTTCGAGCTCGTCGGCGGACACAAGCAGATCGACGAGAACTACAAGGACGGCGTGGATACCATCTTCTTCCTCACCGATGGCGAGCCCACCGCCGGCAAGACCAAGGACCCCAGCGAGATCGGCGAGATCATCAAGAAGTGGAACGCGGTGCGCAAGATCCGCATCCACACCATCGGCATCGGCCGCCACGCCGAGGACCTCCTCAAGCGCCTCGCGGAGGAAAGCGGCGGGACGTACGTCAAGCGGTGAGCGGCGGCGGGGTGCGGGTTCGGTCTTGCCGCTCCACCTACGGGCCGGCGCGATCGAGAACGTGGCCTCCGTCGTACTCGTGCTCGCATCTCGTACTCGTACTCGAACGCCCAGGGCATTCGAGTACGAGTACGAGACACGAGCACGAGTACGACCGAAGCCGCGCTTTCGACCCGGGCGACGGGTTTGGTCGAGCGACCAGACCGGACACGCGTCCCCCCCCGCCCCGCCCCTCCCCCGGAGCCCACGATGAGCGGCCTCTTGAGCTTCGCCCGCCGGCGCATCGGCGCGCAGATCGCCCTCGCGCTCGTGCTGGTCTCCATCGTCCCCCTGCTCGGCGTCGGGCTCCTTATCCTCGGACTCATCGAGTCCTCCCTCTCCCGCCAGGTCCAGGGCGTCCACGATTCCCTCCTCGACGCCTCCTCCACCCTCCTCGACGAGTACCTGCGCAATTCACGCGACAAGCTCACCGCGCTGGCCGGGGTCT
>JACRIP010000629.1 GCA_016220045.1 Planctomycetota bacterium | reverse complement strand
GTGACAATGAGACAATGCGCCAATGAGACAATCGCCGGACTCGGCCGACTGCCTCGCGAAGGACCGTTCGCATGATCGCCAAGCCCCGTCCCCCCTGTCCCGCCCGCCCCCTCCCGGCGCCGGCCGCGGCCCGTGCCACGCTTTCCCTGCTGCGCCCCGGCCGCGTCTCCTACGCCGACGGGCTCACGCTCCAGCAGCGCCTGCTCGACCGGCTCGCGGCGCGCCCCGCCGACGCCGGCGCGCTGCTGCTCCTGGAACACGAACCAGTGATCACCCTAGGCCGCAACGCGAAGCCCGCCAACCTGCTGGTGCCGCGCGAAGTGCTGGAGCACGCGCGCGTCGACCTGGTGCAGACCGACCGCGGCGGCGACGCCACCTACCACGGCCCCGGCCAGCTCGTCGCCTACCCGATCGTCCGCCTGCGCTCGCTGCGCCGTTCGCTGCGCGACTACGTCGCGGGCCTCGAAGAGACCATGATCCGCCTCGCCGCGGAATACGGCATCGTCGCCGCGCGCCGCCCCGGCGCGGTCGGCGTCTGGGTCGGCGAGAGCAAGCTCGGCTTCCTGGGCATCCACGTCTCGCGCGGCCTCGCCTGGCACGGCATTGCCCTCAACGTCACCACCGACCTCGACGCCTACCGCTGGATCAATCCCTGCGGCA
This sequence comes from Planctomycetota bacterium, assembly GCA_016220045.1. Taxonomy (GTDB): domain Bacteria; phylum Planctomycetota; class MHYJ01; order WSZJ01; family JACPWG01; genus JACRIP01. Next base: position 2,081 of record JACRIP010000629.1, on the reverse strand, counting down.
TGCCCGGCTGCCCCGTCACGTCCCTCGCCGAGTGCCTGCGCCGCTCGCTTTGCCCCGAGGAGGTCGAGGAGGCCTACGCGCGCGCCTTCGTCCAGGTCTTCGGCCTCGCCCTGCGCCCCGCACCGCTGCGCGAGCTCGCGGCTCCGGACGGCGCCTGGGAGCCACCCGGGGAGGCGCCGTGAGCCCCGGCCGCTTCCTCGTCCTCGACGGTCCCGACGGGTCGGGCAAGTCCACCCAGACCCGCCTGCTCATCGAGCATCTCAGGACCCGCGGGCTCGACCCGCTGCACCTGCGCGAACCGGGGTCCACCCCCATCGGCGAGAAGATCCGCAAGGTGCTGCTCGACCCCGAGAACCGGGCGATGCATCTCAAGACCGAGCTCTTGCTCTACATGGCCTGCCGGGCGCAGATCGTCGAGGAGGTCATCCGTCCGGCGCTCGCCGCGGGCCGCGTCGTGGTGTGCGAACGCTACCTCTCCTCGAGCATCGCCTATCAGGGATGTGCCGGAGGATTGGGAGTCGAAGCGGTGGCGGCGATCGGCGCCTTCGCCACCGGCGGCCTCGCGCCCGACCTCACCCTCCTGCTCGACCTGCCGCCGGCCACGGGCCTCGGGCGCATCCGCTCGGCCCTCGACCGCATCGAGACGCGCACCCTCGATTTCCACGAGCAGGTCCGCCGCGGCTTCCTGCGCCTCGCCGAGCTCGACCCGGCACGCTACGCCGTCGTCGACGCCGCGCGCGCGCGCGACCTCATCCAGGCCGAATTGCGGGAGCGCATCGACCGTGTCCTTCGCTGAGATCCTCGGCCAGGACGGCCCCGTGAGCCTCCTCACCGGCGCGCTCGCGCGCGAGCGCGTCGCCCACGGCTACGTCCTCACCGGCCCCGAAGGGGTCGGCAAGCGCCGCGCCGCCGCCGAGCTCGCCCGCGCCCTCCTGTGTCCGCGCCGCGCCCCCGGCACGGCCGAGGCCTGCGGCGCCTGCCCCGAGTGCGTCCGCTGCGCGCGCGGGACCCACTCCTCGTACCAGGTTGTTACCGTACCCGAGGACAAGCGCGAGATCCCGATCGCGTGGGTGCGCGAACGCGTGATCGAGCCGCTCGGCCTGCGCTCGGCCGACGGCGGCTGGCGCGTCTTCGTCGTCGATCCCGCGGACGCGCTCAACGCCGAGGCCGCCAACTGCCTGCTCAAGACCCTCGAGGAACCCTCGCCGCGCGTCGCGCTCGTGCTCGTCACCGCGCGCGTGGAGCACCTGCTGCCGACCATCCTGTCGCGCTGCCAGGTGCTGCGCTTCCGGCCGCTGCCGCTCGCGATCGGACGGCGCGTGCTCGCCGCCGCCGCGCCCGCGGCCAAACCCGCCGAGCTCGACCAGGCGCTCGCCGCCGCCGCCGGCTCCCCCGGCCTCGCGCTCCGCGTGCTGTCGCACAAGGTGCTCGCCGCCTGGTCCAAGTGGGGCGACCGCATCCTCGCCATGGGACCGGTCGAGGCCATGGACCTCGCCGCCGAGGTCGCCGACTGGCTCAAGAAGGGCGCCGCCACCCTGGAAGACCGGCGCGTCAAGGCCCGCCCCTTCCTCGAGCTCCTGGCGCTGCGCCTGCGCGAGCGCTTCCTCGCCGAGCAGGGCCTGGCACCGGCCACGCCGGGCGCCGCGCCCGGGCCGCGCCGCCCGCTCGAGCTGGCCGAGCGCGTCATGGAAGCCCAGCTCGCGCTCGACCGCAACCTCAAGGTCGACTTCGTGATCGAGGAACTCTTCCTTGCGATTGCGGATCAGGCCGCGTACCCTGGGGCGCAGAACCCGAGCTCGCCCGCCACGGTTCGTTGATGCCCCGATGCCTGCGCGGGGGTTCTGCCATTGCGGATTGCGGATTTCGAATTGCGGATTACCTGGAGCTCCACCCGGTGATGGAGCGTGCGAACAATCCGCAATCCGAAATCCGAAATCCACAATTCCCGGCATACGCCGCTGATTGTCGCCTCTCCACAGGAGATTCCGGTGAATACAGCATACGTCCGCTACGGTGATATGCGTACCGTGGCGGTTTTCCGCGCCGAACAGCTCGACCTGCGTCACAACGACAAGGTGGTT
>JACRIP010000083.1 GCA_016220045.1 Planctomycetota bacterium | reverse complement strand
GCGGGCGGGCGCAGGAGGGTCCGCGAGCGTCTCCGAGCCGGGCCCCGCGCGCCCGCCGAGTGGGCTCCTGGCCGGCGGCGCGTCGCCTGCGCTCGCCGCGATCTTCCTGATTTCGGGGGCCGCCGGCCTCATCTACGAGGTGGTCTGGACGCGCAAGCTCCTGCTGGTGTTCGGCTCCACCTCGTTCGCCGTGGGCACGGTCCTCGCGGCCTTCATGGGCGGGCTGGCGCTCGGCAGCCGCCTGCTCGGTCGCCGGGCCGATCGCTCGCCCGACTGCCTGCGCCTCTACGCCGGCCTGGAATTCGCCATCGGCGCCTACGGGATCGCCAGTTCGCAGCTCGTCGAGCTGGTGAACCTGGCCTACGCGGCGCTGCACGCGGCGGTCCATCCGGGCTTTGCGGTCTCGGTCGGCATCCGGCTCGGGTTGGCGGGGGCCTTCATCCTGCTGCCGACCGCGCTGATGGGCGGGACCTTGCCGGTCCTGGTGCGGCATGTCCATGGGGGCGGCGGGGGGACCGCGGCCCGGGTCGGGGCCTTGTATGCGGTAAACACCGCAGGCGCCGTGGTGGGCACCGTGCTCGGCGGGCTGGTGCTCATGCCGCTTCTCGGCGTCGACCGCACCCTGCTCTGCGCCGGCTTCCTGAACCTGCTCGCCGGCGCGCTCGCGCTCGCCTTGCGGCGGGCAGCTCCGGCGGTGATCGCCCCGGCCCCGCCGGTCGCGCCCGCGCCTGCGCCCGCCCTCGCGTCCGCGGCCGTCGTCGCGGCGTCGCCGTGGGCGGCCCGCGCCGTGCTCCTCGCCGCCGCGCTCTCCGGGTTCGCTTCCTTCCTCTACGAAGTGTCCTGGACGCGCACCCTGCACATGATCGTGGGCTCGACCCATGACGCCCTGACCGTCATGCTGGCTGCCTTCCTGGTCGGCATCGCCGCCGGCAGCGCGGCAATCGCGCGCTTCGCCGACCGCGTGCGCGATCCCGCCCGCCTCTTCCTCGCCCTGGAGTTCGGCATCGGGATCGCCGCCCTCCTGGTCATCCCGCTGCTCGGGCAGTTGCCCTATATTCTGCTTGATTGGCAGGCCACGCTGCGCTCGAGTCATGCGCTCTTCGTGACGGCCAAGTTCCTGCTCTCGCTCGCCGCGATGCTGGCGCCGGCACTCCTCATCGGCGCGACCTTTCCCGTCGCCGCCCGGCTCTTCATCGGCGACGCCCGCGACGTGGGCGGCCGCCTCGGCCGCCTCTACCTCTGGAACACGCTCGGCTGTATCTGCGGCGCGCTCGGGGCGGCCTTCCTCCTGATCCCCGCGCTCGGCGCGCTCGGGACCACCCGCGTGGGCGTGGTCGCGAATGCGCTGGCGGGGCTGGCGGTCGCCGGCTGCGGCGCCGGAGCGCTGCGCCGTTGGCCCGCGGTCGCCGCCGGCGCGGCCGCCCTCGCCGCGACCTTCGCGCTCGCTCCCGCCTGGGACCGCGCCGTGGTCACCTCGGCGCCCTACATGTACGCGTACCAGTTCGAGGGCATGGATGCCGAAGCGGTCCGGCGCCTCCTGCACTCTGCGCGCGTCCTGTACGATCGCGAGGGCATCGACAGCGTCGTCACCGTCCGCGAGACCTCCGTCGAACGGTTCTTCCAGATCAACGGCAAGACCGAGGCCTCGACCGGCCAGCTCGATCCCAACGTGCTCCTCGCGGAAATCCCGCTGCAGCTTCACCCCGAGCCGCAGGACGCGCTGGTGATCGGCTGGGGCATGGGCGTCGCCGTGGGCGCGTTCACCCAGCACGAGTCGATCGGCCGGATCGACGTCGTGGAACTGGAGGCGGCGGTCCTGGGCGCGGCCGATTTCTTCCGCGCGGAAAACCACGATGCCCGCAACGACCCGCGCGTGCACGTGCGCATCGACGACGGGCGCAACTTCGTGGCCCTGGCCGACCGGAAGTGGGACATCATCGCCTCGGACCCACCGGATTGCTGGGTTTCCGGGCCCTCGCACCTGTTCACGATCGAGCACCTGCGGAACGTGAAGGCCCATCTGCGGCCCGGCGGCATTCTCAGCCAGTGGGTCGCGATCTCGTCGCTGCGGGAGAGCGCGATCCAGACGCTCCTGCGCACCTACGCGGAGGTTTTCACCTACGTCGAAGTCTGGAACATGCCGCGGCCGATCGAGCAGATCGTGCTGGCGTCGGATACGCCGCTGGTGTTCGACGTCGCGCGCTTCCGGAAGCGGCTGGAGCAGCCGCGCGTCCGGCGGGATCTGGAGCGCATCGGCGTGGCCGATCCGGTGGCGTTCGCCGCCTGTCGGCTCGGGGCGATCCCGCGGGCGGCGTGGTCCGGCGCGGAGCTGCACACGGACGACCAGCCGGTGCTGGAGTTCACGCCGCGGATCAACTTCCTGCGGGCAGGGGATCCGCTGTATGCGTGGAGCTGGTTAGCGAGTCATCGCGGGCCCTACGTGGCGGCCCTGAGCGGGCTGGCGCCGGAGGAGGAGCCGGTCTTCCTGCGGGAGCTGGCGCGGCGCCTGTTGGAACTGCCGGACGTGACCGCGGGGGCGGGTCTCTTGCGCCGGGCGGCCGAGCTGGCGCCGCGCGATCCCGACAGCCGGAGCGAACTCGCGCGGCTGCTCCTGGAGGCGGGCCGTCCCGACCTGGCGCTGGCGCCGGCGGAGGAGGCGCTGGCGCTGGTGCCGGAGCAAGGGATGGCGAATTTCCTGGTGGGCGTGCTGCGGCAGCGACTGGGGCGTCCGGAGCAGGCGCTGGAGCCGTTGCGCAAGGCGCTGGCGCAGCCGCCGGCGGACCCGCTGGCCGGGCTGATCCTGGGGCGCAGCCTGGCGGCGCTCAAGCGCTGGGACGAGGCGCGGGCGGCGCTCGAGGCGTTTCTCCAGGTTTTACCGGAGGACCGGGACGGCCTGGGGGACCTGTCGTACGTCTATGAGCAGCAGGGGGACGCGGTGAACGCGCTCGCGCTGGCGGAGCGGGCGCTCGCGCAGGACGCGCGTCCGGCGGCGCGCGCGGCCCTGACGGCGCGCATCGCCCGGCTGCGCGGCGCGGGGGGGCGATAGGGCGCCGCCGCCGGCCCCGGGGGCGGCCGGGAGCCTCCGCCCCAGAGCGGCTTCCGGCTTTCGGGCCGCTGGATGATCCCTGCCAGACGACCTCGCGCGGTGCGGCGGTGCCCCGCTTCTGCGTCTACCCCATCCTTGCAATTTGACCACGGCGTGGCTATATTTCAGCCATGATCCAACGCCACATCACCGCCGCCGTGCGGGCCGCGCTCCGCGACAGTCCCGTCGTGCTGCTGCACGGCGCGCGGCAGACCGGAAAGAGCACGCTGGTGGGCGCGGTCGCGGGCGGGGACCACGCGGCGCGCTATCTCACGCTGGACGACGCCGGCGTCCTGGCCGCCGCCCGCCATGATCCCGCGGGTTTCCTGGACGGGCTGCAGGGCCGCGTCGCACTCGACGAGGTGCAGCGCGCACCGGACCTCTTCCCCGCGCTCAAGGCCGCCGTGGACCGCGACCGCACGCCGGGCCGCTTCCTGCTCACCGGCTCGGCCAACGTCCTCCTGCTGCCGCGCCTGGCCGAGTCCCTGGTCGGGCGCATGGAGATACTGCCGCTCTGGCCCTTCTCGCAGGGCGAAATCGAGGGCGTCCGGGAGGGGTTTGTCGATGCCCTGTTTCGGAAACGCCTCCCGTCGCTGCCGCGCTCCGGCGGGGACGCGGCGGCCGACCTGCCGCGGCGCATGCTGCTCGGGGGATATCCGGAGGTCCGGTCGCGCGCCGCGCCGGAGCGTCGTCGCGCCTGGTTCGGCTCCTACCTCACGACCCTGCTGCAGCGCGACGTCCGCGACCTGGCCCGGATCGAGGGGCTGACCGAGATGCCGCGCCTGCTGGCCCTGCTCGCCACGCGCGTCGCCGGCCTCTTCAACGCATCCGACATCTCGCGCGGCTGTGGGATGCCCCTAAGCACCCTCAAACGGTATCTGAGCCTGCTGGAGACCACCTTCCTGGTCCAGTTCCTGCCTCCCTGGTTCACCAACTCCGGGCAGCGCCTGGTCAAGGCGCCGAAACTCCAGCTTTCAGATACCGGCCTCGCCGCACATCTGTTGGGGATCGGGGACGCGCAGGCGCTGGCATCGTCGTCCTGTTTCGGAGCGCTGCTGGAGAACTTCGTGGGCACGGAACTGCGCAAGCAGCTCGGGTGGGCGCGCGCCGAGTACCGGCTCTACCACTTCCGCAGCGCGGTCGGCCGGGAGGTGGATCTGGTGCTTGAGCAGGAGGGGGGCCGCCTGGCGGGTGTGGAGGTGAAGGCCGCCGCGCAGGTCGGCGCCGACGACTTCAAGGGGCTGCATGCGCTCGCGGAACTGGCCGGAGAACGCTTCCACCGCGGGATCGTCCTCTATCGCGGCGCCGAGGCGATCCCCTTCGGCGCAAAGCTGCACGCGCTGCCGATCGATGCCCTCTGGCGGATGGAGGCGGTGGGGGAGTGAGCGGAGTCCTCGGAAGGGGACGCGCCCCCGGCGGAGGGTCGGCGGGCGAGCCGCACCCGGCGGGCCCGCTCGTGGCCCGTTGACGATGTTCGGACACAGGTCGACGCATCGTCGATTGCCGAATGTCGATTGTCGATTGTCGATTGTCGCTTCGGACGGATGTGGGGATCGGGAAATCGACAATCGGAATTCGACAATCGACAATCCGCGTCGTATCCGAGTCTGCACCTCGTCAACGGGCCACTACGTCAGCCGGATTCTCGGGTCCGCCACCGCGTAGAGGACGTCGGCGAGCAGGTTCGAGAGTAAGGTGACCACCGCAATCAGCAGGAAGCTGATCATCGCCACCGGCGTGTCGCTGTTCACCACCGACTTGTAGAGCAATTGCCCCATCCCCGGCCACGAGAAGATCGACTCCGTGATGATCGCGCCCGACAGCACCCCCGGAATCGACAGCGCCACCAGCGTGATGATCGGAATCAGCGCATTGCGCAACGCGTGCTTCCAGACCACCCGGCCGGGCGACACGCCCTTCGCCCGCGCGGTGCGCACGTAGTCCTCCTGGATCACTTCCAGCATGCTCGCGCGCATGTAGCGCACCCAGGTCGCGATCTCCTGCACGCAAAGCACCAGCGACGGCAGGATCAGGTGCTGGAGCAGGTCCCCGAGCGACTCGTCCCCCGGCGTGTGCATCTTGTCCGGCGGCAGCCAGTGCAGCCGCACGGAAAAGAGATACATCATCATCAGGCCGAGCCAGAAGGAGGGGATCGAGATGCCCGCGAAGGCGAAGGCGTTGGTCAAGTAGTCGGCGATCGAGTACTGGCGCAGCGCCACGTAGATCCCGAGCGGGATCGCGATCGCCAGGCTCACCAGGAAGGAGATGCCCATCAGCTTCACGCTCGCGGCGAGCCGCGGCCCGAGGACTTGCGACACCGGCTGCTTGTAGTACATGCTGTAGCCGAGGTCGCGGTCGACCACGATCATCCGCACCCACTTCGCGTAGGCCACCGGAAAGGAGTCGTCGAGGCCGTACTGCTTGCGCAGCCGGGACACGTCCTCCGGCTTGACGCCCGGGCGCGAGGTGATCATCATTTCGACGAGATTGCCCGGCATCGCGTCCATGATCGCGCGCAACGCGAGCGAGAGCACGAAGAGCACCACGATCGTCTGCAGCAGGCGGCGCAGGATGAAGGAGCGCATGCGGGAGGGGTCTCCGGGAGCGGGAACCGGTCGGGATCCGCGGATCGGCCGAGGCGGGCAGGCCCGGCTGGGGAATCGTTCCGCCTGAAGGCGGAACTACGAACGAGTCGGCTGGCGCTCCAACGGGCCTCGGGAAAATGCCTGATCACCGGAAGGTGGCGCCGCCGCGTTGGCACGCACCGCGATCACCCCGTCACCGTCCACTGGCCACCGGCCACCGGCCACCGCGCGCTACGCGAAGGGCGCGCGCCGCGGCTCCGGCGTCTCGATCACCGCCGGCTCCACCCCCTTGTGCACCGCGATCTTGATCCCGTCCTTCAGCTTCACCGTGTTGAAGTTGATCAGGATCGCTACCTTGCGCTTCGTGGTCTTGAGATAGGACAGCACCTGCGCGTTGTGCATCTCCGCCACGTTGGTCTCCGCGCGCAACTCCACCAGGATCGCATTCTCCACGATGAAGTTCATGCTGTAGCGGCCGACCTGCATGTCCTTGTAGATGATCGGAATCTCGGCCTGCCGGTGAAATTGCAGCCCGCGCCCGGTCAGCTCGTGCGCCAGCGCCTCCTCGTAGACCGAGTCGTTGAAGCCCGGTCCGAGCCCCGCATGCACCTCGTTCGCCGCCGCCACCACCTTGTGGATCAAGTCCTGGTGCGGGATCGCCTTCGTCTCGCTCATGCTCTCACCCTACCGCATCAGCGACCAGCGCTGACAGTTCCAGGTCACTCCCGTATCCGTCCCCGTCGGCCGCCACTCCTTCAGCCCCTCGCGCGCCGCCGAGACGTCGCAGCGGAAATAGAGCGGGATCGCCGGCAGCTCCTCCAGCCACAGCTCCTGCTCCTGGTGCAGCAGCTTCACCCGCTCCGCCTCCGCGAGCGTCTTCGGCACCTGGTTGTCGATGCGGTCGATCTCCGCGTTCTTGAAGCCGCCGTAGTTCTGCCCGGTCCAGCCGTTCGCCTCGGTCGGTATGTTCTTCATCGTCCAGTTGGTCTCGCCGTCCGCCTGCGGCCCAAAGAGCCAGGCGAACATCGCCAGATGCTCGAACTTGCGCTTCTTGACCGTCTCCCCGAAGAACACCTTCGCTTCCTGGTTCTCGATCGCCAGCTCCACGCCGAGCTTCTTCCAGTTGGACTGGATGTACTGCTCGATCTGCTCGCGCACCGAGTTCTGCGCGGTCGTCCGGATGATCAGCTTGAAGCGCTCCCCCGCCGCGTTGACGCGCCAGCCGTCCGCGCCCTTCTTCCAGCCCGCCTCGTCGAGGAGCGCGTTCGCCTTGGCCGGGTCGTACGCGTACTTCTTGAGATTCGGGTGATGCGCGTAGTGCTTGGGCGGCAGCCAGCCGTCGGCGACCGGCTGCTGGCCCTCGAAGAACACCTTCACCATCTTCTCGCGGTCGATGCCGTAGGTCAACGCCTGCCGCACGCGCTTGTCCGCGAGCCAGGGATTCTCCAGGTTGAAGTCGATGTGCTCCCAGACCAGCCCGGGCGTGAAGTAGGTGGTAAAGCCCGGGGGCGGGTCGGCCTTGAGCGCCAGGCCGGCCTCGAAGGTCATGCCGGTGGGCGAGACGGCGTCGAGCGTGCCGGAGAGGATGTTGGCCACGATGGTGTTGGTGTCGGAAGTGAAGGAGTAGATGATGCGCTGGATCTTCGCCATTTCGCCCCAGTAGTTGGGGTTGCGTTCGAGCACGATGCTCTCGCTGCGGTTCCACTTCTTGAGCACGTACGGCCCGCAGCCGACCAGGCGATCCGCGATGTCGGTCTTGTGGTAGGAAGCCGGGTCTTTGCTGTAGACCGGCTCCTCGATGTGGCGGGGCAGGCACGCATGGCCGGTATCGGCGTAGGCGAAGGGCTCCTTCCAGGTGATGACGAGGGTCTTCCTGTCCGCGCCCTCCGCCGTCATCGTCTCGATGCGCCGCTCCTGGTCGCGCGTGACCACGCCGACCACGCGGTTGTCCATGATCACTTGGTACGCGAAAATAAAATCATCGGCGGTGATCGGCGTGCCGTCGGACCATTTGGCTTCCGGGCGCAGGTGCCAGGTGGTCTGCATGCGGCCGCCCTCTTCGAGGATCTTCCACTGGCCGTTGGCGAGGGAAGGCAGCTCGGCGGCGATATAGGGGCGCAGCACCCAGTCGTCGCCGCGCAGGCAGAGCGTGGCCTGGAGCGGGCCCGGGCGCGAATTGTCGCCGGAGATCTCGGTGGCGGCCGCCATGTCCATCAGCAGCGGGTGCAGCGAGTCGGGTTCCTGCTGGATGGTGATGCGCAGGGTGTCGGCCTCGTCGGCGGCGCGCAGGAGGCGGGCGGCGACGCAGGGGAGCCCGACGATCGCGGCCAGGGCGAGGACCGCCAGGGCGCGACGCGGGGTGCGGGGGGACATGCGCATGGTCGGTATGCTCCTGCTGGGTCCGGGCGTGGCGGCTCTCGCGGATGCCCCGGGCAGCCGGCCTGAAGGCCGGCGACGAACCCGGGCTGAAGCCCGGGACTACAAGCCCCGCACGCTCGGGCCAGATGCCCAGGGTGCCAGGCGATCACTGCTCTCAGGTCTTCAGGCGCGGGTCGATCGCGTCGCGCAGGCCCTCGCCGACCAGGTTGTAGGCCGTCACCGTGATGAAAATCGCCAGCCCCGGGAAGACCGCCAGCCACCAGTTGCGGTAGTTCTCCCAGGCTTCGTGCAGCGCCTCGCCCCACGTCGGCGTGGAGGGATCGACCCCGAACCCGAGGAAGGTCAGCGTGCTCTCGGCCAGAATGGCGCCGGCGATGCCGAAGGTCGCCGACACCAGCGCCGGCGCGATCGCGTTCGGCAGGATGTGGCGGAACATCGTGCGCAGGTGTGAGGCGCCCAGCGCTTGCGCCGCCGCCACGTAGTCCTGCTTGCGGACCTTCAGGAATTCGCCGCGGATCAGGCGCGCCACCGGCGTCCACCCGGTGATGCCGATCACCGCCATGATGACGAAGATGTTGCGCGGCAGGAAGGCGACGATGGTGATCAGCAGGAACATCGTGGGGAAGCACATGAAGACTTCGATGATGCGGCTGATCACCAGGTCGACGCCGCGCGCGAAGTAGCCCGCCAGGGCGCCCAGGGTGATGCCGATCAGGAGTTCGATCGCCACCGCGACCAGCCCGATGCAGAGCGAGATCTTGGTGCCGTGCAGGATGCGGGTGAAGAGGTCGCGGCCGACGTTGTCCGTGCCCAGCCAGTGGGTGCGCGACCAGGTCTGGTAGATCGAGTCCAGGTCGGTGCCGTAGGGCGAATAGCGTATCGGCGGGAAGAGCGCGAATTCCCCCTGCTCCGCCTTGAGTTTCGTGGCCAGCCGCGGATAGTCGGTGGTGTCGAGCCGGTCCTTGCTCCACAGGATCGGCACAGCCACGCCGGCCAGCAGCAGCCCGAGCGCGATCCGCGCCGCGGCCGGGCCGCCCAGCGGGCGCGCGCTCACCCGACGCGCGATCCGGCGCCCGAGCCAGAAGCACCCGAGCGCCAGGACCCAGGCCTGCGCCAACCGCTCCGGCTTGGGGCAGGAATCCCACGCCGGAAAGCTCACGCGCAGCGTCGCCGCGGTCGCGCCCGGCGCCTTGACGAGCTTGCGCAGCAGGATCGGCCGGTCGTTGGCCAGATAGGAAGAGCCGAGCGCCAGCGTCGCGAGCAGGAGCACCACGCCCAGCCCGCTCATGGCGAGGCGGTTCTTGCGGAACTGCCGCCAGACCATGCTCCAGTAGGAGCGGTCCGAGGGCGGCGGCGCCGTCGCCGGGACGGGCGCGCCGCCGGAGGCGCTCGGAGGGGCGAGAGTCGATGCTGCGGCCACGCGTCTTACTCGAACGAAATCCGGGGGTCGACCACCGAATACAGGACGTCCGACACCAGCACCCCGAGCAGGGTCAGCGTCGCGGAACAGACCGAGACGCCCATGATCACCGGATAGTCCCGGCTCAGCACCGCCTCGAAGGAGAGCCGGCCCATGCCCGGGATGTTGAAGATCGACTCGACCACGATGCTGCCGCCGATCATCGCCGGCAGCAGCCCGGCGAGCAGCGTCAGGATCGGAATCACCGCGTTGCGCAGCGCGTGCTTGAAGACCACCACCTTCTCCGCCAGCCCCTTCGCGCGCGCCGTCCGGATGTAGTCCTGGCGGATCACTTCGAGCATCCCGGTGCGCATGTAGCGCGAGAGTCCGGCGAACGCCGCATAGGTCAGGCAGATGATCGGCAGCACCAGGTGGTGCGCGCGGTCGACCACGCGGTCCCAGCCGGTCATGTCCTCGTAGGTCGGCGACTTCAGCCCGTAGGTCGGGAACCAGTCGAAGAACTCGCCGCCGCCGAAATAGACGATGAGCAGCATCGCCAGCCAAAAATTGGGGATGGAGTAGAGGATGAAGAGCAGGAGGGTGGTGGAGCGGTCGAACCAGGAGCCCTGGCGCACGGCGCCGTAGACGCCGATCGGGATGGCGATCAGGTAGACCAGGGAGATCGAGATCAGGCTGAGCGAGATCGAGACCGGCAGCCGCTCCAGGATCTTGCGGATCACCGGCTGGCGGTCCCCGTCGAAGGAGCGGTCGAAGTCCAGGAAGACGATCGGCCCCAGGGTAAGGCCGGTCGCCGACTCGGGGTCGGCCGTCCGCCAGTCCGCGCGCCAGTGCACCAGCCGCCCCATCCAGCCGAGCAACTGCATCGGGATCGGCTTGTCCAGCCCGAGCAGTTTTTTTTTCGCCTCGGCGACCTTCTGCATCTGTTCGCCCATGCCCTGGGCGCCGGCCTCGCCGCTGAACGCGGAGAGGCCGGCCGGATCGCCGGGGGCGAGCCGGATGATGCAGAAGGTGATGACGAAGATCAAGAGCAGCGTCGGGAGCATGGAGAGCACCCGGCGCAGCAGGTAGGCGCGCATGCGGCTCCGCTCAGTCCTTGTACTTCTGGGCCGCGGTCGGCACCCACCAGGACTTGCCCGGCTCGTACTCGCGCACGCCGTAGCGATAGAAGGGGAAGACCGCGACGTTGCGGAAGCGCTGGTCGATCGCCATCAGGCTCTTGGGCGCGTACAGGAAGGTGTAGGGCTGCTCGTCGTGCAGAATGCCGTGAAAGCGCCGGTACATCGCGTCGCGCTTCTCGGCGTCGAACTCGACGCGCGCCTTTTCGATCAGTTCGTCCGCCTCCTGGTGCCTGAACTCGATGCGGTTGGAGCCGCCCTCGACGTCGCATTGGGAGGAGTGCCAGATCTGGAACGGGTCCTGGCGGTAGCCCATGGACCAGGAGAGGAAGCAGCAGTCGAAGCGCTTCTTCTGCAGGTTCTCGATGAAGACCGCCCACTCGGCGGGCTTGATGGTGACGTCGATGCCGGACTTGCGGAACTGCTCCTTGACTACCGACGCGATCTTCTCGCCGGTCACGTTGCTGGCCGGGAGGTTGAGTTCGAAGCGGAAGGCGACGCCGTCCTTGTCGCGCACGCCGTCGCCGTCGCTATCGGCCCAGCCGGCTTCGTCGAGCAGGGCTTCGGCCGCGTCCGGGTCGAAGGGCAGCGGCTGGATCGAGGCATCGTTCGAGGGGGACTTCACGTAGAAGGGCCCGGTGACGGGCTCGGCAAGGCCGTACCAGATCTTCTCGATGATCTTGGCCCGGTCGACCAGCATGGCAAGGGCGCGGCGCACCCGCTTGTCTTTGAAGAACGGCCGCGCCTGGTTCCAGCCCAGGTAGGAGTAGCTGGGCACCAGGAAGGACTCCTTGCGCAGCGTGGTCTTGAACTTCTCGCTGTCGGTCTGATTCTGCCACTGGTCCGGCGTCAGGTTGCTGCGGTCGATGGTGCCCAGGAGCAGGACCTGTAAAGCGACGGTGTCGTTGGGGATCAGGCGATAGACGATGCGCTTGAGCAGGCCCTTGTCGCCCCAATAGTCGTCGTTGCGCTCGATGGCGATCTCGTCGGGCGACTTCCAGTGCAGAAATTTGTAGGGTCCAGTCCCGATGGGGAAGCGGTTGTTCTTGTGGGTGTTGAATTCCTCGCCCTTGGTGAAGTTGAAGATGTGCTTCGGCATGATGGCGAAGCCGCCGAGGAAGTCGAGCATGAGGAAGTAGGGCTTGCCGCAGGTGAACTGGACGGTGCGCTCGTCGAGCGCCTTGGCTTCCTTGACGTCGAGGTAGTAGTTGCGGAGGTTGCCGCACTGGACTTCGGGGTTCATGATGGCGTTGAAAGAGAAGAGGACGTCTTCGGTGGTGACCGGGTGACCGTCGTGGAACTTGGTACCGGGGCGGAGCTTGAAGGTGTAGGTCAGGTGATCATCGGACATCGTCCAGGACTCGGCGAGGCTGGGGCGGTTGTTGTAGGTCGAGGGGTCGAGGTCGAGGAGGGACTCGTAGACCCACGAGTTGATGATGGACTCGTAGGCGTCGGAGGCGGTGATCGGGTTGAGGGTCTGGGGCTCGATGAGGCGGCGGATCGCCCAGTCGCCGGGGACGGGCTGCTCGGCGTCGTCGGCGCGCACGGGGCGGGCGGCGAGGAGGAGCGCGGCGGCGGCGGTCACGGCGGCCGCTCCGAGGACGGCGACGAGGCAGGCGGCGGGCCGGCGAGAGTGCGGGCGGAGGCCGAGCATGGGAAAGCTCCTTCGGCTGGGAGGGCAGGACGGTCCGGGCGTTCGGCGGGGGGGGGCGCGGCGCGCGGGTCCCCGACGAAGCGGGCGATTCTAGCGCCACGGCCCGGGGAGTCAAGGAAAACGGCCCGCGGGATATTCCTTTGTTCCGGCCCGCGCGGCCGCTATGATAGGGGCGTCCGCCTTGCGCACCCGAGCTGCACTGCGCCCCCTCACCACGCGTCCAACTTGGCCCCAGGGACCGCCGCATGCCCACCATCACCGCCACCGTCCTCATCGTCGATGACAGCGACACCAACCGCAACCTGTTGCGGGCCATGCTCGCCAGCGAAGGCTTCGACCTGCTCTTCGCCAAGGACGGCCTGGAGGCGATCCAGGTCACGCTCGCCTCCTACCCCGACTTGATCCTGCTCGACGCCATGATGCCGAACATGGACGGGTTCCAGACCTGCCGCGTGCTGCGCGAGGACCCGCGCACCCACCTGCTGCCGATCATCATGGTGACCTCGCTCGAGGACCTGCAGGACAAGGTGCGGGCCTTCGACGCGGGCGCGGACGATTTCGTCCCCAAACCGGTGAATCCCGTAGAGCTGCGCGCGCGCGTGCGCTCGCACCTGCGGATCAAGCGGCTGACCGACAACCTGGAGTCGGCGGAGAACGTGCTCTTCTCGCTGGCGCGCGCGGTCGAGGCCAAGGACCGGTACACGGAGGGGCACGTCGAGCGGGTGAGCGAAGTCTCGGCGCTGGTGGCGGGGGCGCTGGGGCTGCCGCAGGACGAGGTGGACATCGTGCGCAAGGGGGGCATCCTGCACGACATCGGCAAGATCGGCATTCGCGACGACGTGCTCAACAAGCCGGGCAAGCTCACGAGCGTGGAGTTCTCGATCATCTCGCAGCACACGGTGATCGGCGAGGACATCTGCAAGCCGTTGCGCTCGATCCGGCATCTGCTGTCGATCATTCGCAGCCATCACGAGCGGCTGGACGGTTCGGGCTACCCGGATCACCTGAAGGGCGACCAGATCACGATGGGGGCGCGGATCGTGGCGGTCGCGGACTGCTACGACGCGATGACGACGGACCGGCCGTACCGGCGGGCGATGAGCGAAGCGCAGGCGTTGGACTTGTTGCATCGCGGGGTGGCGAAGAACTGGTGGGACGGGGGGGTGGTGGAGCAGTTGATTGTGCTGTCGCATGCGGAGCGGCTGCCGAAGCCGGGGCAGGCGATGCCGGCGGGCGCGGCGGCGGGCCGGGACACCGATCGGCTGGTGCGTGAGGCGGCGGCGGCGGCGGCGAAGGGCGGCGCGACCGGATCCGGGAACGGCGCTGGGACCGGGTCGGGCAACGGTTCCGGGAGCAGCGCGGCGGGCGCGTAGGCGGTGGACGGTGGACGGTGGACGGTGGACGGTGGACGGTGGACGGTGGACGGTGGACGGTGGACGGTGGACGGTGGACGGGGCGCGGAAACGAATGCTGGGCCAAGCCGCAAAATGCTGAGGGGCGGCTCCGGGCGCCCGCATCGACCACCCTCGCCAGGCTCCCAGGCTGCAACCCCGGGAATCTGCCGAAACCTGAATCGCAGCCCTGAAAGGGCGGCAATCACCCCCGGTCTTCCCGGGTAACGCATCGCTCCTCCCCTGGCCTCCAAACCCCCAAACCTCAAACCTCCAAACCTTCCCCCGCGCAACTGCATCACCGGCCGATCAGCTCGGTTCGTTCGTAGCTGCGAGTACCGTCCGATCCATCGATCCCCCGAGCAGCCGCCCGAGCACCTCGGCCGGCCGCGACAGATCGTCGAAGAGATAGTCCGGCCGGTGCGCCGCCAGCTCGGCGCGCGGCGTCCGGCCCGTCGCCACCGCCACCGCCCGCATCCCGCCCGCCCGCGCGCACCCGATGTCGTGCTCCGTGTCGCCGATCACGAAGCACGCCTCCAGCCCAAACCGCACCCCCGTCGCCGCCTCCGCCCGCGCCCGCGCGATCGCCGGCAACTCGTTCCGGACCGGGTGATCGCTGGAGTAGGCCCCGAAGCGGAAATAGCGCGCCAGGTCGAGCGGCTCCAGCTTGAGCCGCGCCCCCTCCGCGAGATTGCCGGTCAGCAGCCCGAGCGCAATCCGGGGATCGGCCGCCGCCGTATCCAGGATCTCCCGTACCCCGGGAAGCACCGTGCCCGGCGGGTCGTGCGCCAGCTCCTCGCGCAGCACGGCGAGGTAGCGCTCAAGGCAGGCCGCACGCCCCGCCAGCGCGACCTCGGGCGTGACTGCGGTGCCCGCGAAGACCCCGAGCACGATCTGCGGGTCGGTCTTGCCGCCGAAGCGGTACCCGTCGATGTTGCCCGCGCTGCCGTAGGTGTCGACGAGCGCGCGCCGGAAGGCCCGCCGGAACGGCTTGCCGGTGCGGATCAGCGTGCCGTCGATGTCGAAGAGCAGCAGGAAGCGCGGCGGCGCGGCGACCGGGGAGGGGGGAGGGACCATGGCCGGCCTACGCGGGTTCGTTGCCGTAGCGCGCGAGACAGTCGGCCTTCGTGACCCGCAACTCCGCGAGCCGCACGAAGATCTTTCCGTCGCGTTCGACGAACCGGTCGCCGTAGCCCGCGGCCTTGAGCGACTGCAGGTTCAGGTTCTTCTGGTCCACCTCGAGCTCGGACTCGCGCCAGGAGACCTTGAAGCCGATCTTCTCCATCAGCTTGATCAGCGGCTCGTTGGTCTTGAAGATCCCGGTCTGCAGCTCCTGGAAATCGAGCTCGCGGAAGAGCAGGGAGAGCGCGCCCGGCCACATCTCGCTCTGGAAGGCGGTGTCGGCCGATTCCTCCAGCTCCTCGTTGATGAAGCCGAATCCCATCTCGCCGGTCTTGGCCGTGGGGTCGGCGGCGATCACGCGCAGAAAGGCGCACGCGGTGCCGGGCTCCGAGCGCTTGAAGATCCAGCAGTAGACTTCGCCGCCCGCGGTGAGGAGGGTGCGCAGCGTGGCGACGTCGGGCAATCTCAGGTATTCGCCGATGCCCGCCGAGACGCGCGGCAGGGAGAGCATGCCGCCGCCCTCGGGGACGGTGGGGGTGGGGCTGACGGTGACGACCAGGTGCAGGCTCTTGGTCTCGTAGTGGGCCTTGGGGAAGGGGCCGGTCTTGGTCATCGTGGCTCCTGTGCGGCGGCGGGGCCGTCGGGGGAGGCGGAAGGGAACGCGCCGGGGGGAGGGGCTACTTCTCCTTGGTCACGGACAGGCCGGGTTCGGCGACCGGGAGCGTCAGGGAGCGGGCCTTGATGCCGTGGCGGCGGAAGACCTTGGGGCCGATCGGCATGAGCTTCTCGACGTCGCCGCGCGCGAAGGTCAGCACGGTCGGTCCGGAACCGCTGATCACCGTTCCGATCGCGCCTTCCTTTTCCATGGCGTCGGCGAGCTCGTCGAAGCCCGGGATCAGGCCCTTGCGGAAAGGCTGGTGGAGGCGGTCTTCGAGGGCGATGCGCAGCATGCGGTCGTCCGGCTTCCAGAGGCAGGAGACGAAGAGCGCGGTGCGCGCGATGTTGAATACGGCGTCTCCCCGAGGGATCTCCTTGGGCAGGATGGCGCGGGCGCGCTCGGTGGGCACCTCGAACTCGGGCACGGTGAGGATGAGGGTGAGGTCGGTGGGGAAGGGGAGCTTGTGGACGCGGACGCCGCCCTCGGCGATGCAGGCGACGGCGAAGCCGCCGTGGAGGCAGGCGGCGAGGTTGTCGGGATGGGCCTCGAGCTCCATGGCGCGCTCGATGAGGTCGTCGTTCGAGATGCGGAGGCCGGCGAGGGAGGCGGCGCCGGCGAGGCCGCAGAGGATCGCGGCCGAACTGGAGCCGAGTCCGCGCGCGGTGGGAATGCGGTTGATGCAGCGCAGCGACAGCCCGCGCACGCGGCGCTTGGCGCGCGAGAGGACGGTCATCGCGGCGCGGTAGATGAGGTTGCTCTCGTTGCGGGGCAGGGAGTCGGCCCCTTCGCCCTCGATTTCCACCCACACCCCCTCCGGCCGTTCGGAGAGGGTGACTTCGTTGTAGAGGTTGAGGGCGAGGCCGAAGCAGTCGAACCCGGAGCCAAGGTTGGAGGTCGTGGCGGGCGCTCGGACCGTGACGCGCATCGCGATCATCCGAACAGGAGTGGTCGTGCCGTGGGGTCGCGGCGGCGTGCCGGCGTGCGCGACGAGTGGAATATATGAGGCGCGCAAGTCGGTTGTCAATGGATGGTTGGTGGGGGGAGGAAACCGACCGGACAACTTCATGACGGCGGATCATGATCTCGTCGAGGGACAGACCATGGCCGGCGACGTTTAGGGGTTTTGACGTTTGGGCGTTTGGGTTGGGTTGAGTTGGACGGGCGAATCCCGCGCCGGCTCTC
>JACRIP010000628.1 GCA_016220045.1 Planctomycetota bacterium | reverse complement strand
GCGCGTCCGGGTCGGCGGGCGTGCGGCGGCGGAACTCCTCGACGCGCGCCCAGCCGGGCGCCGCGCGCGCGCGCCGCTCCGCGAGGGGCAGGGAGCCGTCGGTGCCGGCGCGTTCGAGGTCGGCGAGGGCCGGGGCGAGGAGCACCCAGCGGGCGACGACCTCCGCGACCACGCCGGCGCGGCGCAGGTCGCGTTCGGCGCGCCGCTCGGTGTCGGCGAGGCGGCGCTCGGTCGCATCGGCGGCGGCCGCGGTCGCGGCGGCTTCGCGCCGCAGCGCGCCGGCGTGCACCCCATCGGCGGCGGCGACGGCGAGGAGGGCGGCGAGGGCGACGAGGAGCGGCGCGTGCTTGCGCGCCCGCCGCAGCAGGCGGCCCGCGCCCGAGGCGGGGCGCGCCCGTATCGGTTCGTTCTCCAGGAAGCGCCCGAGGTCGGCGGCGAGCTCGGCCGCGCTCGCGTAACGGCGCGCCGGGTCCTTCTCGAGGGCCTTGAGGCAGATCGTCTCCAGATCGCGGTGGACCTGGGGATTCAGCCGGCAGGGCGGGACCGGATCGGCGCGCGCAATCGCCACCCAGAGGTCGAGCAGGCCCTCGGCGTCGAAGGGCATGCGTCCGGTGCACACCTGATACAGCATGACCCCGAGGGCGAACTGGTCGGCGGCGGGCCCGACGGCGGCGCGATCGCCGCGGACCTGCTCGGGGCTCATGTAGGCCGGGGTGCCGACCAGCGCGCCGCTCTGGGTCAGCGGGGCGGCGGCAGGCGTGGGGCCGCCGGGCGAGGCGGCGCCCCCGGGGGCGTCGAGGAGGACCTCCTTGGCGAGGCCGAAGTCGGTGACCAGGGCGCGGTCGCGGTCGTCGATCAGGATGTTCCCCGGCTTGATATCGCGGTGGACGATGCCCTGGGCGTGGGCGCAGGCGAGGGCCTCGGCCACCGAGCGCAGCCAGGCCACGGCGCGGCGCAGCGGCACGCCCGCGCGCAGGTGGGCGTCGAGCGCGCGGCCGGGGACGTAGTCCGCGGTGAAGTACGGCGAGCCGTTCCACTCGCCGACGTCGTAGACCGGGACGATGTGGGGGTGGCGCAGTTTCGCGGCCAGCCGCGCTTCGCGCTGGAAACGTTCGCGCTGGGCGCGCGAGAGGGCGGGGGCGGGGGCGGGGGGTGGGTGCGCGGGCGCGCAGAGCGTGGCGGCGGCCGGGGCGGCGGGCCGGGGCTCGGGTGGCGGCGCGTCCGGGGGCAGGATCTGTTTGAGCGCGACCAGGCGCTGGAGATCGATATCCCACGCCTGCCAGACCACGCCCATGCCGCCGCGGCCGAGTTCCTGGAGCAAGCGGTAGCGGCCGAAGGGCCGGCCGGCGAGGTCGCGCGGATCGAGGGTGCGGGCGGGGGCGGGGCGCGCGGACAGGAGGGGCCGGGGGGCGGCGGGAGCGGCGGGCGTCACGGTCGGGGCTGCCGGGGGGGGCGGGGGCTCGGGGTCGGCGCGAAGGGTTGCGCCGTCGGGCGTGGGCGCCGGGGAGTCGGGGTGCTCGTGCGGAATCACGATCGGGCTCCTCACGACTCCGGCTCGTCCGCCTTGTGCAGCCCGGCGAGGTGGTGCAGGTTCATCAGCTTGAGGACCGTGAACACCGTCTTCGAAATCTTGAGCTCGACCGCCTTCTTGGCGGCGCGCGCCTTCTTGATGAAGAGGATGAGGCAGGCGATCTCCGGGCTCTGGATGTAGGCGACCTTCGAGAGATCGATGACGATGGGGTTGTAGGGTGTATTCAGCAGAAGATCGCAATGCCGCTGGAACTCCGGATCGCTGAACTTCGGGTCCTTGGAAACGATCAGCGTGCCCTCCCGGATGACGTACTGGGGAGGGCGCGGGGGCTCGACCGGCGCGGCGGCGGGGTCGGCATCGTCGGGCCATGCCATGGCTACGCCTCCGTGCCGCGCTCGCTGCGCGCGGCCGCTGCGGCCGGGGCGGCAGTGACGCCGGCGACGGTCGGTCCCTTGATCTGGATCAGCGGCCGGCCGCTGCCGCCCCGCCGCACCGCGACGATTTCGGACAGGATCGCCAGGGCGATCTCCTCGGGCGTCTGGGCGCCCAGGTCGAGTCCCGCCGGAGCCCGGACTTCGGCGAGCCGCGCGGCCGGGACGCCGCGCTCGATCAGGGTGCGGAAGACCAGCTCCGCCCGCTTCTTGCTCGCCACCAGCGCGATGTAGGCGGCGCCGCGGCCGAGCGTGTGCTCGAGCACGAAGTCGTCCGACTTGTGCTGCGTCGCGATCGCGATCGAGGTCGCGGGCGTGACCTTGAACCGGTCGAGGCCCGGGTCCTGGTTCAGGAGCAGGTCGGCGGTCGGGTAGAGCTCGCGCGTCGCCGTGGCGTCGTCCACCGTGACCACGAACCCGAGCTGCGAGCCCAGCCGGGCGAGGGTCTCGACGATCGGACCATGGCCGAAGAGCAGGAGCTGGGGCTTGGGCAGGTGCGGCTCGACGTAGATGTCCATGGCCCCGCCGCAGGGCATGCCGACCCCGGTGACCTCGCTGTTCAAGTCCACGTGGAAGAGGCGCGGCGCGCCCTCGTTGAGCGCGGCGATCGCTTCTTCGCCGACCGCGGCGTCGACGCAACCGCCGCCGACCCAGCCGCAGAGTTTGCTGCCGTCCGGGCGGAGGATGGCCTTCGATCCGGTGCGCGCGGAGGCCGAGCCCTCGGCCCTGACCACGACCGCGGTGACGAAGGTCTCGCCGCGCTCCGCGAGCGCATGGGCCTGGGCGTAGAATTCGCGGGTCATCGTGCGGCTCCTGAGCTCTCGAGGTCGGGTACGCTTCCCGGGAAAAAACGGCGGGGCGGGCGCGGGGCGTCGGGCGCTACCAGTACCCCTCGGCGTCGAGGCGGGCGCGCAGCCAGGCGGCTTCCTCGGCGCGGGTCGGGATCTGGTGGATCGTGAGCGTGCGTCCGGCGAAGACCGGACGGCTGTCCTCGCGGACGCTCTTCTCGGTGACCTCTTCCCCGTAGAGCGCGGCGAGTCTGCGGTAAATGCCGGATAGGCCGGCGCGGCGACCGACGTTGAAGGCGCGCTGGGTGGCGGTGCGGGCGTCGGTGCCGCGCACCCACTCGCGCAGGAAGACGGGCAGGTGAAAGACCGGAATGACGTTGACGCCGACGTGGCCGGTGACGGCGCGGGCGCCGACGTGGAGCCAGGCGTCGTTCAGGGAGGCGCTGTAGCAGCCCATCATGTAGACGAGGCGGAGGCGCTCGCCGCCGCGCAGATACAGGGCGTGGTCGATATCGGGGGCGGTGAGGTCGCCGTCGCGGAGCTGGAGGCGGCCGGTGTTGCCGTGGCTCTCGATGACGAGGTCGATCACGTAGTCGCGGGCGACGGCGTCGAGCAGGTCGGCGAGCAGGTTAGCGCGGGTGGCCGTCGGACCGAGGCGGAGGTAGAGGCGGTCGTACTTGCCGGAGAGGGTGACGAGGCTGGTGACGGCGCCGCCGACGCCCTCGGCGAGCGCGCCGGCGAGCGGATCGCGGTTGTGGTTGTCGATGGCGACGACGAGCGCGAGCTTGCGCGGGGGCTCAGGGGACGGCGCGGGCGCCGGCGCGGCAGGCGGCGCGGCGGGCGCCGGCCCCGGGGCGAGCAGGAGCGCCGCGAGCGCGGCGAGCAGGAAGGCGAGGTACGCGGGTCGGGCGAGAGCGCGCATCAATCCTCCTCCACGTTCACGAATTCCTCTTTGGCGCGACCGCAGGAGGGGCAATTGGCCGGCGGCTTGCTCGCCGTGGTGATGTGCCCGCAGCCGAGGCAGCGCCAGGTCAGGTATTTCGAGGAGTCGATGCCGGCGGTCGAGGTGACCGCGACCGTCTGCTGCAGCCAGCGGATCTCCTCCTCCTGGACCTCGATCTCCGACTGCAGGAGATCGCGCAGGGAGAGCATGCCGACCAGCTTGGTGCCGAAGACCACCGGCAGGTGCCGGCAGCCGATCTTCTTCATCTTGGCGAGCGCGGCATCGAACGCGTCGCCCGGTTCGACCACCGCGATCTCCCGCGTCATGACGTCGTCCACGACGGTCTTCTGCGGATCGCGCAGTTGCGCGACCACCCGGTTCATGATGTCGCGCTCGGAGAAGAGTCCGATCATGCGCTCGCCGTCCAGGACGCAGACGGCGCCGATTTTCTTTTCCGCCATGTAGCGGGCGACCTCGGTGACGGTCCCTCCCTTCTGGACCGTGAAGAGCGTCCGCCCCTTGATCACTTCGGACACGGTCTTCATGGGCGAGTCTCCGAAATCGGGTTCTGGGCTTGCGGATCCGGGCAGACGGGTCAACCGCGCAGCGGCATGGGCTGGCCGCAGCCCGAGCAGAAGCGGGAGCCGGGCAGGTTGTCGCAGCCGCAGCGGGTGCAGGTCTTGCCTTCGATCGGTTTCACCACGGGCAACTCGGGCGGAGTCTCCTTGTCGCGCTGGTCGCTGCCGGAGCGGGAGGAGACGAAGTAGGCGGAGCCGCGGACCTCCTCCATTTCGTACGAGGGCGGGGAGGGAGGCGTCTCAGGGCCTTTCCCGAGCAGAGCCGAGAGGTCGGTGGAGGTCTCGTCGTCGGAGACCGGGCGGCGCAGGCCGGCGACGGGCTCCGCGGCCTTGCGGGCCTGCGGCGCGCGCGGGGCCGACGCGCCCGAGCTGTCGTCCCGGGTCTCGTCCGGGACGGCGGAAAGATCGATGATGCCGCTCGACGGTTCCTCGAGCTGGGGCTCCAGGGCCACGACCGCCGCGGCGACGCCGTCTACGGGGTCCACCGGGCCATCGGCCTCCTCCGCGCCCGCGGGTTCGAGCGCGGCCGAGGAGGGGCTGTCGGCAGCGTCGGACTCCTCTGCGCCGGCCTCCTCCAGGGCGGGTTGGAGGGCGACCAGTTCCTGGTCGTTGGGCAGGAGGATCGAGTCGGGCGCAAACGGCGCGGGGCCGTCGGCGGGCGCGCGCGGGGCCGTCTCGTCGTCGATGCCGCCGGAGTCGTCGGCGTGGCCGGTGGCGGCCTCGGCGCGTTCCAGTTCGGGCAGGGAGAGATCGGTGGTCTCCTCGAACTCGGCGGCGTGGGGATTGTCCGTCGGGGCGGCCAGGAGCGGCAGCGCGGCCGGGGTGGGCAGCGCGGCCGGCATCGGCGTGAACGCCGGCGTGGGCATCGGTTCGGGCGTGGCGTCGACCGGCGGGCGCGCGTCGGCGGGCGTCGCCGCCGGGAGCGGGGACGCGGGTCCGGGCGCGCTCAGGACGCGCGCGAGGTCGGCGTCGGCGGCGAACTC
>JACRIP010000082.1 GCA_016220045.1 Planctomycetota bacterium | reverse complement strand
CGGCGCCGCCGCGGCAGGCTTTGCCGCCGGGACCGGCTTGGGCGGCGCCGCGATCACCTTCGGGGCCGCGGGCTTCGCCGGCGTCGCCGCCGGCGCGACCGCCGGGGCCGGCGCAGCCGGAGCGGGCGCGGGGGCCGCAACAGGCTTCGGCGGCTTCGGCATCGACTCCTCCGCCTTCTTGCGGATGTGATCGATGTTCTTCCGCAGCTTCTCCGCCTCCGCGCTCTTGGGATACTTCTGAATCAGGTCTTCACCCTTCTGCAGGGCGAGCGCCCACATCTCCAGGTCGATGTACGTCTTGACCGCGTCCAGCGCCTGCTTGGCCTCCAGCCGCTCCAGCTCTTCCTTCTCGCGCGGCGAGACCGGACGGACGCCGCCTCCGCCTGCGCCCAGCCCCTCGCCGAGGGCGAACGAGCCCGGCGCGCTCTCCACCTGGCTGCGCATGCGCTCGATTTCGAGCATCGCGACGGAGGTGCCGACCAGCAGCAGCGCGCCGGTGAGCGTCGCCGCGAAGTACACGCAGAGCAGTACTTCGACCTTGGTGTCGATATCGTCCGCGTGGGCCAGCGTGAGGAAGGTGAGCGGCACTACGAAGGCCGTCAGCGCCAGAATCACGCCGGCGATTTGGA
This sequence comes from Planctomycetota bacterium, assembly GCA_016220045.1. Lineage (GTDB taxonomy): Bacteria > Planctomycetota > MHYJ01 > WSZJ01 > JACPWG01 > JACRIP01. The sequence continues at coordinate 2,257 of JACRIP010000082.1, read as the reverse complement.
GAACGGTGGACATCGTCCCTGCCCGCACGTTCCCAAACAGCATGAGCATACCCAGAACTCCTACCTCATCCCTCATCCGGAGTGATGGTCGTCGGGCGCGAAACGATACACGCGCCGATAACCGGCACAAGGCGCGCGTACTATAACAGCCCGGAGGTCAATTACAAGAAAAATGGGGTTCCGGATCGGCTCCGCCCGGCCCGGTTTCGGACGCGGCGGCGCCAGGGGCGGGCAGGTGCCGCACCCGGCGGCCTTCGATGCGCAGCCGCCCCGCGGCGAAAAGACCGATCGCCTCCGGCAGCGCGATGCACTCCTCCGCGAACACCCGGGCGGCCAGCGTGTCGGGCGTGTCGTCGTCGCGGACTTCGACCGTGCGTTGCAGGACGATCGGGCCATGGTCGAACTGCTGATCCACGAAGTGGACGGTGCAACCGCTGACGCGCGCGCCCGAGGCCAGGACGGCGCGATGGACGTGCCCGCCGTAGCAGCCGGCGCCCCCGAAGGCCGGGAGCAGGGAGGGGTGGATGTTGAGGATGCGGCCGGCGAGGGCCGCCGGGATTTCATAGTAGTGGAGGAAGCCGGCCATGACGAGGAGGTCGAAGGGGAACGGGCGCAGGGCGTCGTCGATGGCGCGGCTGAAGGCGGCGGCGTCGGGAAAGCGCTTGCGGTGGACGCAGCAGGCGGGGAGCCCGGCGCGCCGGGCGCGTTCGAGACCGTAGGCGTCGGGCCGGCTGCCGATGACCGCCACGATCCGGGCGGCGAGGCGGCGGTCGGCGATCTGGTCCAGCAGGTTCTGCAGGGTGCGGCCGGACCCGGAGAGCAGGACGGCGAGGCGCAGGGGACCCGCCATCTACGGTTTCCTCCCGAGCAGCTCGAGGATCTCGTCGTGTCGGCGGGCGGCGTCGGCCGAGAGGCGGTCGGCTTCGGCCCGCACCTCGGCGGCGTAGGCCGCGTCTTTGATCGAGGCGAGGTTGACCTCGACGTTCATGCGGCAGCCGCGGTGGGCCGCGAAGGCGAGCAAGGCGCCCACGCCGAGGTCGCTGACCAGGTGCGGGTTGGTGCGGCCGACCAGCGGGCGCAGGCGGTCGAGCAGCGCGCCGGTCGTGCGCATGCCGGTGAGCGGGACCTCCAGGGCGCGGCGCAGGGCGCCCTGCATCGCGGTCTTCCGCGCCTCCTTCTGCTCCGGCGCGTCCTTGGGCAGGCGCAGCGCCGCCGTGTAGGCGTCATAGGCCGCCGCGTCATCGTCGGCCAGCCGCTCCAGCTCGCCGCCCAGCCGCGTCAGGTCGCGCAGCGCCACGCGCAGCTCGTGCTCGTAGGGCGCGTGCTCGGCGCGGTCCAGCGAGAACTGGACGACCATGGCGCCCAGCGCGGCGCCCAGGCTCGCCACGACGGCCGAGACGCTGCCGCCGCCCGGCGTCGGAGTCTTGGCCGACACGGCCGCACTGAACTGCGAGAGGGTCAGGTCGCGAAACATACGGTTCCTCGGACTTCTGGGTTGGCGGTGATGGAGTGGGGTTTCGGCGGCGGGTCGGCGCTGCGATTGGGTGATTGGGTGATTGGGTGATTGGGTGATTGGGTGATTGGAGGCCGACAAGAATCTCGTGCCGGAACCGTAATCACCCGATCACCCAATCGCCCAATGGAAGGGCCGCTCCGCTCCGCGGCTACCTCCCCGGGTGGCACAACTATTCCGCGAACAGCGCCTCCACGAACTTGTCGGCGTCGAAGGGTTCGATGTCCTCCGGCGTTTCCCCGAGTCCGACGAACTTCACCGGGATGCCGATCTCGTTTTTCACGGCGACCACGATGCCGCCTTTCGCCGTACCGTCGAGCTTGGACAGGAAAAGCCCGTCCACGCGCGTCGCCTCGTGGAAGAGCTTGGCCTGGCTGATCGCGTTCTGCCCGGTGGTGGCGTCGAGGACGAGCAGCACCTCGTGGGGCGCGCCCGGGAGCTTGCGGCCGAGCACGGCGTAGATCTTCTCGAGCTCGCGCATCAGGTTCTGCTTGGTGTGCAGCCGGCCCGCGGTATCGACCAGCAGCACGTCGATCTTGCGCGCGCGCGCGTGCTCCGCGGCGTCGAAGACCACCGCCGCCGGGTCCGCGCCCTGCTGGTGACGCACGATCTCCGCCCCCACCCGCTGACTCCAGATCGCAAGCTGCTCGACCGCCGCCGCGCGGAAGGTGTCCGCCGCCGCGAGCATCACGCTCTTCCCCTGCGCCCGGAAGAACTGGGCCAGCTTGGCGATCGACGTGGTCT
>JACRIP010000622.1 GCA_016220045.1 Planctomycetota bacterium | reverse complement strand
GGCGTCGAGCGCGTACACGTAGTGGTCGCGCGTCTCAACGTACAGCGCATCCCCGACCAGCCAGATGCCCTTGATCGGATGCCCGACGATCGCCGCGTCCCACACCACGTCCTTCAGGGGCGAGTTGTGCCGCAGCTCCTGCGTCAGCGTTTCCCGCATCGTCGCGAGCTGATCCCTGCTCTTGGTCGGCACCGGCGCATTCTCGGCCGCCATGTCGGCCCGCGTCTTCTCCACTCCGGTCTTGCATCCCCCGACCAGAGCCATCGCCAGGAGCCCAACCAGCACCCTCTCACGCATCACGATTCTCCTCCCTTCGGTAGGAAATCGGTCAGATTGATCCCGTTTTTCTGCTCGTAGGCCTGGAGCTTCTCGATCCGGGCCACGTCCTGCTTGATCCGATTCACCAGTTTGAAGATGTACGGTCTTCCCCGCAGCCGGTCCCGCAGATCGCCCAGCATCTTGTCCCAGGAGCCGCCGTACAGCTCGTCCCGCAGCACGATCAGCATCCGCTCCTCTTCCTCGAGGCCTTCGCAGAACTTCTGGTGCTGAGCGGACATCGGAGGCCGTCCTCAGGTCGAAGATCCCGGAGCGGGCCGGGCGCGCACGCGCGCATCCCGAGTCCCTACCGATTCTTCGGCTCGAATCGCGTTCCGATTGAGACCCTCCTGCTCGCGGGTAAAGAGGCAAGATTATAGGAACCACTGGCCGTGAGTGTCAAGCGAAATCCCTGACGCGGACGAAGTCTAAAGTCTAAAGTCCAACGAAGTCCAAAGTCCAACGAGTGTTGCGCGCCGCGCGTACGGTTTCCAGCCACAGCCACGACTCGGAGTTCATCGGAAGTGAGACTCGCTTGACGTGGCCATTTGAACTTGTTGACCTTGGACTCGTCCGACTTTCGACTTTGGACTTTGGACTTTGGGCTCGTGGGACCTTGGACTCGTGGGCCCGGAAATCGGTTGACCCCGCCGACCGTGGTTGCTAGAATCGAGATTCTCGCGATCCCCCCCGCCCCTCGTGTAGGTTCTTGCGCTCATGGATGTTGCGAAGATCGATCCGTCGACCATCCTGGCCGCGAATGGCGCCGCCGTGCGCGCCCGGATCGCCGCCGCCTGCGCGCGCGTCGGTCGCGATCCGGCCGGCGTCCGCCTCGTCGCCGTCACCAAGAGCGTCGGTCTCGAGCGGATCCGCGAACTGGCCGCCCTCGGCCAGCTCGACCTCGCCGAAAACCGCGTCCAACAGGCGGCCGAACGGATTCCCCACTGCCCACCCGGCATCACCTGGCACCTGATCGGCCACCTCCAGTCCAACAAGGCCCGCCCGGCCGCCGAGCTCTTCGCCGTCATCCATTCCGTCGACTCGCCGCGGCTGGCCCAGCGACTCGAGGCCGAGGCCGCCCGCCTGGGGCGGACCCTGGCGATCTACCTGCAAGTCAACGTCGCCGGCGAGGCCCAGAAGAGCGGCTGTGCGCCCGCCGACTCCCCCGCCCTGCTTGCCGCCGCCCGCGCCTGCCCCCACCTCGCGCTCGCAGGCCTGATGACCCTCGCCCCCCTCGCCGACGATCCCGAGGCCGCCCGCCCCGCCTTCCGTGCCCTGCGTCGCCTGCGCGACGAGCTCAACCGCTCCCTCCCCGCCGGCGCGCCGCCCCTCGCCGGCCTCTCCATGGGCATGAGCTCCGACTTCGAGGTGGCCATCGAGGAGGGCGCTACCGTCGTCCGCGTCGGCACCGCGCTCTACGCCGGACTGCTCGAAACTGCCGCGCCCGCTCCGGCCGCCGCGTCTCAGGATTTCGCCCGATAGAGGTCTCCCGATGCCGAAACTGACGGTCGAGAAGGGCCAGGAAAAGGGCCGCTCCGTCCTCATCGGCAAGTCCTCCGTCCTCGTGGGGCGCGATCCCGCCGCCTCCCTGCGCATCTCCGACACCCTCTCCTCCCGCCTCCACTTCCGCCTCGAGGCCCGCCTCGACGGCTACTGGCTGGTCGACCAGGAGAGCATGAACGGCACCTACGTGAACGGCGAACGCATCCGGGAACGCAAGCTCGCCGTCGGCGACAAGGTCCAGGTCGGCGAAACCCTCTTCTCCTTCCTCGCGGACGAGGGCGAGTCGAAGCAGGGCGAGATGCTCGCCCCGCTGCGCAAACGCGGCTATCGGGTGGAGTCCCGACTCGGCCGCGGCGGCATGGGCACGGTCTACAAGGCCGTCCAGGTCTCCTTGAACCGCATCGTCGCCCTCAAGATCCTCTCCCCCGAGCTGGTGCGCGACCGCAACTTCATCTCGCTCTTCATCCAGGAAGCCCGCGCCTGCGCCTCGCTCAATCACCCGAACATCGTCCAGGTCTACGACGTCGGCAAGGAGGAGGACATCTACTTCTTCTCGATGGAATTCCTGCCCGGCGGCTCGGTGCAGGATATTCTCGCGAAGGAGAAGCGGCTGTCGGTGCCGCGCGTGATCGACGTGATCCACGACGCCGCGCGCGGCCTCGAATACGCCGAGCGCAAGCAGCTCGTCCATCGCGACATCAAGCCGGACAACCTGATGATCGGCGAGGACGGCATCATCAAGATCGGCGACCTGGGCCTGGCGATGAGCCTCAAGGACCGCGCCAAGGACGACTCCGGCGTGATCTTCGGCACCCCGCACTTCATCGCCCCCGAGCAGTTCCTCGGCAAGCCGGTCGATCACCGGGCGGACATCTACGCGCTCGGGGCTTCGCTGTACCGCATGCTCTCGGGCACGACCCCGTACACGGGCAACAACGTGCGCGAGATCCTGCTGCGGAAGGTGCGCGAGGAGCCGCCGCCGCTCGCCGGCGCCGCGCCCGGCCTGCCGCCGCGCCTGATCCAGATCTGCGAACGCATGATGCAGAAGGACCCCGAGCAGCGCTACCAGAGCGCGACCCAGCTCCTCGCCGACCTGGAGGTCTTCAAGCTGGAGCAGAAGGGCACGGCCGCCGGCTCCGGCCCGGCCGCCGCTCTCGGCGCCCCGCCCCCCGCCGCCGCGACCGCCGCGACCCTCCCGGGATCCGGTCCGAGCACGGCGCTCCCCGTGCCCTCGGTCTCCGTGCCCGAAATGACCCGCATCGCCGCGCGCTCCCCCTGGGCGGGCGTCGCCGCCCTCGGCATCCTCGCCGCCGCCCTCGCGGGCGGCACCTTCTTCGTCCTCTCCAAGATCTTCAAGCGGCCGCCCCTCCCGACCCCGAATCCCGTGGACGTCGTCGACCAGAACTACGACCTCCTCGCCAAGGCGCTCCTGCGCGGCGCGCTGGAGGCCGAACGCCTGCTCGACCCGGAGGACGACGAAGCCTACGGCGAAGTCCTGAACAAGTACCAGGAGGTCCTGGACAAGACCCCCAAGGCGCCCGAGGCGGCGCAGGCGGCGGAGCGGATGAAGCGGCTCGCGGAGGGGCTGGTGAAGGTCCGCGACTCGCGCGCCTCCCGCTCCCGCGAGGAGGAGGGGAAGTCCGCACTCGAGGCCGCCCGCGCCTTCCGCAACGCCGAGTGGAAGAAAGCCGGGAACTTCCCCGAGGCGGTCGCGGTCGACGCCTGCATCGCAAAGCTGCGCGAGCTCATCGCCGCGCACCCGGATACCGAAGCGTCGAAAACCGCGGCCGCGGAGATCGCGGGCCTGGAGAAGTTCCGCGCCGACGCGGAGGGCGCGCGCACGGCCCTGGCCGACGTGCTGCGAAAAGTGCCCGAGCTGGTCGGCCGCGCGGACTATTCCGCCGCCTGGTCGGAGCTGGAAGCGGCGCAGCGCGAGCCCCGGCTCGGACCTTTCGCCCCGCGGCTCGCCGCGCTGCGCGAGGAGCTGCGACAGGCCTGCGTCCGCGCGGTCGAGGAGGCCCTGCGCAAGGCCGAAGCCGAGGCCGGCGCCGGGCGCCTCGAGGAGGCGATCGCCGCGCTCGAGACCTTCAAGAGCGGCAAGCTCGCGCCCGACATGATCCCGCCGCTCACGCGCTACCTCGGCGAGCTCAAGGTCACCCTCGACCGCGCCCGCACCCTGGCCCAGGAGGCCAAGGACCGCAAGGAGAAGGAGGGCTTCAATGAGGCCCTCGGGCTGATCCTGGTCGCCGCCAGCCAGCGCGACTACGCCCGCGTCGAGAAGGCCTTCCAGCTCCTCGACTCCGGACTCGCCTCCCCGGCCCTCAAGGCCCGCCTCCAGACCCGCGCCCGCGATTTCGCGCTCGAACGGCAGGTCTTCGATGCCTTCATGAAGCGCAGCGCCAACGGGAAGGACCGCGCCACCGGGCTGCGCGACGCCTCGATTTCGCTGGAGAACAACCTGGCGGCGACGATCAAGGTCGCGAAGCCGACGGGGATCACCTTCAAGCTGCTGGAGGGCGGGCGCGCCGAGATCGAGCGGCGCTGGGAGGACATCGAGCCGGGCATGCTGCTGCCGTACCTGCGACGCGCCTGGTCCCAGAGCGGCAACGAGCACCTGGGAATCGGCATGCTGGCGTTGCGGCTCGGGCTCCTGGCGGACGCGGACGCGGAGTTCAAGGCGGCACGCAACGATCCCGCGGTGACCGACGCCGCGCAAGCCTGTCTCGGGCGCATCAAGGACGTGGGCGGGCTCTTCGACGAGGATGCGCACCTGCTCTTCGACGCGGGACGCCAGATGTACGGCCAGGGCCGCTTCCGCGAGGCGGTGAGCGTCCTGGAGCGGCTGGAGAAGGACTACGAGTCTTCCCCGGCCTGGGCGGACATCGCGGACGAGGCGCGCCAGTACCTGAAGGAAGCGCGCAACCGGGCGAAGTAGCCGGCGGCCGAGGTGGTCAGGCCGCCTTGTGGCGCAAGCGTCTCCGCCTGCGCCGCCGGCCGATGGACGCACGATCGCGCCCGGCAAGTCGGTCGCGTGCGGCGGATGGGGCGCGAGGAGGCCGCGTGGATGCCCTCGTGATTACGGTGAAAGCCCGACCGGGCGCGCCGGCGACACGGGTGACCGGTCCGCTCGCCCTGCCTGCCGGCCCGGCGTGGAAGATCGACGTCGCGGCGCCGCCCGAGAAGGGCAAGGCGAACGCCGAACTCGTGCGCTTCCTGGCGAAGGCCCTGGGCGTAGGGCGGGGCGCGGTCGAGATCCTCTCCGGCGAGACCTCCCATCTCAAGCGGGTGCGCATCGCCGGCGCCGCGGCCGAGAAGGTGCGGGCGCTCCTGGGGGAACCGGCGCACGGAGTGCGGGCACGCTGAGCCTCGGCTGGGCTGCGCCGGAGGATGGGCGCGCGGCGCCGACCCGCGTCAAAGACCTACGGTATCCTGAGGAGGGTGGGTTGAGCATGCACCGGTCCGAGACCCTCCGACCCCGTTCGGCACGCGGCCGTTTTCGACCGCCTCTACGGGAGGTCCCATGAAGCAGGCATGGCCTTGGATCGCGCTCCTCCTCGCCGCCGCAGTGTCCGGCGCCAGCGTGATCGGGACTGTTGTGTTCATGCGGGAGACGGCCCAGCTCGAGCGCGCCCGCGCGCAGGCCTCTCGTCAGTTGGAAGGAATCCAGGACCAGCTCAAGAGGGGCCGCGAGTACGAAGCGCTGCTTCAGTTGCTGAAGCGCAGGAAAGCCCTCGTGGAGAGCGCGGCCCCCCCTCCGGTCCGCTTCTCCGGCGTCTTGGTGGAGCTCTCCAACCTCCTTCAGGATCCGCGCCTGGGCGGCAAGGTGTTTCTCCGCAGGATTGCCTATCACGACACGGTCACGACCGACAACCCCGCCGGCGGCCGGGACCTGGTGGAGCTCCACACCTGCGTGGTGGTTGACACGGCGGACGAGCTCTCTGCCCTTCGCATTGTTCTGGTGAAGATCCTGCTCGGCTCGCCCTACTTCGTCGAGGCCGACCCGCAGCAGTCCGATGAGCTACCGGCGGACGGCCAGCCCCATGCCCTGAAAGTCACGTGCAAGCTGAGGCGGGCCAAAAGCTAGGCGACCGCCCGGCAGGACCTCGAGTTGTGCCCCGCGGGCGCAGGTGATCGTGAGGTGTTCGACATGCTGCGTGTCTTTGCGGTCTTCGCCCTCGGCATGGCGGTCGCGCTGATTGGGGGCCTGTGCCTGCCTGCCATGCAAGCGCGCGAGCGTGCGAAGCTCGAATTCTCCGGAACCCAGAACACGCTCAAACCGGCCCAGGAGGCGATCGCTCGCATCATCCCCGGGCTCGAGGCGAAGATGGCTTGGGTACGTGAGGAGCTCAACCGGACCTTGCTCCGCCTTCCCGGCCCGGACCGGGCCGACGATGCACACGTTGAAATCGGCAAGGTGTTCGACCAGTCCGGCGTGGACGTGGAGGATCGGGGACCGTGGCGGACCGCTCGGGACGAGGCCAAGGGACTCGCCACATTCCGCCGGGAGGTCACCGTATCAGGCAGTTACCCGATGATCGTGCGGCTACTCCATGGGCTGATGGAGCTGCCCTGCACGCTCTCGGTGGATGACCTGGAGATCGGGTTCAGGCCGGCCCGCCCGGAGAGCGGGGCGAAAGAGCGGGTCGTGGCAAACCTCACCTTGACGACCTATTTCTCGACGGAGAAAACGGGGGAGCCGGCGGGGGCGCCCCCGGCATTTCCGGCGACTCCGCGAGGCGCGACCCTCGAGCAACCTGGCGCCGCGACAGCCAGCGGAGCGCACGCCGGCTCACCCGGGCCGGCCGCGAGTGACGACGAGGAACTCGACGTCGTCTCCGACGAAGAATTGAGACTGATGCTGGAGGATCCTCTCGTGGCCGAGCAGGACCGGCGGGAGCGGCTGGGCGCGAAAAAGAACCCGTTCGAGCCGGCGGTCGCGCCGGAGGGCGGCAAGCGCAAGGCTCCCGATGACCCGGCCGTGGCGAAGGGCGCCTCGCCCGGTGCCCGGACCGACCCGATCACGATGGCGCTGAGACTCGCAGGAGACAAGCTGGCTCAGCTCACGGCGGACAAGTCTTCGAGCACGCGCGGCTGGAGCTATCTGGTGCAGTCGAACTACCCACCGGAGCCGATCGCCGCGGGCACGGGCATTCCCGGTTTCCCGGGTTTCGAACGCGAAACGACGGTCCTGGAGGTCAATCCCACGGACCCGTCCAGCCCACAGCCCGACTCGGGCTGCAAGCGCGTAACGATCACCGTATTCTGGAGCGCGCGGACAGAGAGACTTGAGCTGTCGACGCTGCTCAGAAGGGACCGCTGAGGGTCCGCTTCCCGTCCGGCCTCCCCTCCCATCACGCCGGCACCCTTTGCGACAGCCTCTGAAGGCGGAACTACGAACGCGCGTGTGCCTCGGTCGGCATTCCTCGGCCGCGTCGCGACGCGTGCCCGAACGCCGGCAGTGTTGTAGCCCTATGTGTCCCGTCTACACGAGTCCCCCAGGTTGGCGTAGAGGCGACCCTTGTGGTCGCCCCGAAGGGCCGAATCTTGTGGCCTGCGGGGCGGGCACAAGGCCCGCCCCTGGAAGGTCGCAACCGGTAGATTCAACGTTGACAGGCCCACTAATCCGCCGCGCACCGGAAACCCACCGTGCTCGAGCGCTCGGCAGGCGGCGCATGCGCCGCGCGCGAGACCGTGGTGCACTGCTGCGGATCGTGCCCGTACGAGCCGCCGCGCACCACTCGAGTCGTCCCCGTGGGCGGACCCTCGGGACCGGCAGCCGTGCCCGTCCGGTAGGTCGCCGGATGGTACCAGTCCAGACACCACTCCGCGACGTTCCCCACCATCTGGATCGCCCCGCTCGGGCCCGCGCCCTCCGCGAACGCGTTCACCGGCGCGGTGTTGGCATAGCCGTCGATCCGGCCGTCGTCGCGGAAGTTGCAGCGCCGCTCTTCCCAGCCGCCCGGCCAGGGGAAACGCCGGCCCTCGGTCCCGCGCGCCGCGCGCTCCCACTCCGCCTCGGTCGGCAGCCGCTTCCCGGCCCAACGCGCAAAGCCGTACGCATCGAACCAATCCACGCCCACCACCGGCTGGTCCGGAGCATTCAGGTTGGCCGCTTCCCAGAAGCGCGGCGTGTGGTCCTTCCCCTTCGGCTCGTCCGGATGACACTTCGCGTGATCCCCGGTCTCCCGCACATACTCGAGGAAACCGCGGTAGTCCGCGTTCGAGACTTCCCTGCGGTCAATCCTGTAGGCACGCAGCCGGACCGGATGCCGCGGGGACTCGTCCACCGCGCCGGCGTCGTCGCCCATCGGGAATTCGCCCGCGGACAGCCGCACCATGTCGGAGCCGAAGCTCGCGCGGCGGCTCGGGGTCGGACCCGGCGTGGCGCGCCCGGCCGCAGGCGCCGGCGCGGCCGCCAGGGCCGGAGCCGGGACGTGCGCGCCGCGCGGCGCCGGGGG
>JACRIP010000633.1 GCA_016220045.1 Planctomycetota bacterium | reverse complement strand
GGTGAACGGTGGACGGTGGACGGTGGGCGGTGGCCGGTGGACAGTGGACAGTGGACAGGGGACGGGGGAGAGTGGCCGGTGACGGTGGCGAGTTTGGGAGCTGGCCTTTACCAACGCGCCAGGCAACACGTTGCGTACGGTGCCGCGGGAAATCTGGTAACGACTTCAGGATCCCCACCAGTAGGGATCCACAGGGGGACAAACCGAATCGCCTGATCACCGTCCACCGTCCACTGTCCACCGTCCACCGACCACCGTCCACCGTCCACCGACCACCGTCCACCGTCCACCGACCACCGTCCACCGTCCACCGTCCACCGAGGAGGATGGCAATCGCCTCGCACCCGGGTATAATGTCCGCGCCCCACGTTGCACCGCCAGCCGAGGAGCCGACATGCCTGCCGACCGCACTTCGCCCACCGCCTTGGACAAAGCGATGGAGGTCCTGCGGGTCTCCCGCGAATTGACCCAGGTCCAGGACCCGTCCGGGGTCATCGAGACCGTACTCGACGGCCTCGTGCGCATGTTCGGCGCCGAGCGCGGGTTCGTCGTCCTCGAAGAAGCGGACGGGCGTAAGGTGATCGCCTCGCGCAATTTCGATCGCGGGGCGGTGGCCGGCAGCGACTTCACCATCAGCCACTCGGTGGCCAAGCACGTCCTCGTCACCGGCGAGGCGACGATTTCGACCGAAGTCGAAGGGGACGAGAAGATGGACCCCTTCGCCACGGTCCACGAGCTGCGCCTGAAGTCGGTCGCCTGCTTGCCCCTCAAGATGCGGGGCAAGACCTTCGGGGTCATCTACCTCGACACGACGCGCCGGCGTTCGCCCTTCTCTACGGAAGATCGCGTATTCCTCGAGGCGCTGGCGGCGCAGGCGGCGATCGGGATCACGAACGCCCGGCTCTACCGCGACGCGATCCGCGACGGCCTGACCGGGCTGGTTTCGCACCGCTACTTCGACCTGCGTCTGGCCGAGGAGGTCGGCCGCGCGCTGCGCCACGGTCGCCCCCTCTCGCTCCTGATGTTCGACGTGGACAATTTCAAGCTGATCAACGACCTCTACGGCCACGAGACCGGGAACGAGATCCTGCGCACGCTCTCCGCGTTGCTGCGCACCACGCTGCGCACCTCGGACCTGCCGGTGCGTCCGGGCGAAGGCGAGACCTCGGGCGAGCTGGCGGGGCGCTACGGCGGAGACGAGTTCGAGGTGCTGCTGCCGGATACCGACCGCGTGGGCGCGCGGATCGTGGGGGAGCGGCTGCTCTACGCCGTCCGGGCGCTGGAGTTCGGGGAGGGCGGGAAGATCCGTACGACGATCTCGGTCGGCGCGTGTACCTGCCCCGACGATGCGCGCGACCGGCAGGCGCTCATGTTGCGCGCGGACGAAGCGTTGTACAATGCCAAGCGCAACGGGCGCAACCAGTTCGCCTTCCCGGATTCGCCGATGGGGGGCACGGGGGACGGCCGGCCGAGCACGAAGACGCCGATCGATGCGCTGGGCATCCCGCTGTCGCGCGACGGGATGAAGACGGTGCTGCTGATCTCGCGGCTGTTCGAGGGCGGGCTCGAGCTGAAGCGCCTGCTGGACTTGCTGCTGCGCCAGCTTGCGGAGGCGGTGAACTGCGAGCGCGGGCTGACGCTGCTGGTGCGGGAGGAGGGGAAGGCGACGCCGGTGGCGGCGCTGGGGCTGACCGGGGAGGCGTACGCCGAGGCGGGCTTCGCCGGGGTGCGGGCGCTGGTGGAGGAGGCGGTGGCGGTGGGCGCGCCGCGGACGATCGTGAACGCGCCCGACGACGCCCGCTTCTCGGGACCGCAGGGCCAGCCGCCGGCGCCGGTGCGCTCCATGGCGGCGATCCCGATCCGCACGGCGGAGCGGGTCCTGGGCGCCATCTACCTAGATCGGGCGATTACCCGAGCCCCCATCTCCGCCGAAGACGTGAACCTGGCCCTCACGTTGGCGGGCCGGCTCGGTCGCCGCCTCGGCGAGGGCCAGAGCGGACTGTAGAGACCCCGGCAATGGCTGGAGGCCGATGAATCCCGCGCCTGCGCCCGCCCCGTCACCCGGTCCCGCGCCCGCGACCCCGGCCCCTTTCCGCCCCGGCGCCGCCCGGCTGCGGCGGCTCACGCCCTGGGCGCTCGTGGCCTGCGCCGCCCTCGCCGCCTACTCGAACACCCCGGAGAACGGGTTCGTGCACGACGACACCGTGCGCGTGCTCGAGAACAAGCTCATCCGCTCGCTCCGGACGATCCCCGATCTGTACCGCCAGCGGGGGCTGGCGCCGACGCTCCTGCAGAATCCGATGGACTCCGTGGTGGACTACCGTCCGCTCACCGCGACCACCTACGCGCTCGACTGGGCCGCGTGGGGCGGGCCGGAGCCCGCGGGCTTCCACCGCACCAACCTCCTCCTCCACGTGCTCGCCTGCTGGGCGCTCCTCTTCCTCGGCGACGCGCTCTTCGGCAACCGGCGCGCCGCCGCGGCCGCCGCCCTGCTCTTCGCCGTGCACCCGGTGCACACCGAGGCGGTCGATGCGATCGCCAACCGCTCGGATCTCCTCTGCGGCGGTTTGATTTTCCTTGCGGTCGGCGCCTTCGCGCGGGCGGGTGCGGCCGCCGGAACCGGGCGCCGGGGGGCGTGGCTGGCGCTGTCGGCGGCGGCCTTCGGCGCCGGGCTGCTCGCCAAGGAAATGGCCGTGGTCGCGCCCGGGCTCATGCTGCTCGTCGTCGCGTTCGAGGCGCGCGGCCGGCCGGGCGAGTCGGCGACGCGCGCGCGCGCCGTCGGGCGGCGGCTCGCCGGCCTGGCGCCGCACCTCCTGGTCTTCGTCCTCTACCTCTCCGCCCGCCTGGCGGTGCTCGGCTCCGTCGAAATGGGACCCTCGCTCTTCGACAAGGGGGGCGTCGCCGGTCCCGCGCGCGTCCGCACCATGCTGATCGTGCTCGCCGACTACCTGCGCCTCGTCCTCTGGCCCGCCGGGCTGACCGCGGAGTATGCGGTGAATTCCGTAGGCTACCCGCATCCGGAGACCTGGTTCGCCCCGGCGGTCCTGGGTGCCGTCGCCGTGCTCGGGGGCTGCGCCGCGGCGTTCCTCTTCCTGGCGCGGCGCGCGCCCGGGGGCGCGTTCGGGCTGGGCTGGTTCTGGCTCGCGCTCGCGCCGGTCTCCAACCTGGTCTTCCGGATCTACGTGGTGCAGGCCGAGCGTCTCCTGTATGTGCCGGATGCGGGAATCCTGCTCGCCGCCGGCCTGGGGTGGTCCGGGCTGGTGGCGCGGGCGGAGCGTCCGGGCGTGGGGCGCGGGGCGCGGGTCGCCGCCTGGGTGGCGCTCGGCGCGTTCGCCTGCGGTCTCGGCGTCGCCACGTGGCGTCGCAATCCGGTGTGGCAGGACGCGGAGAGCCTGTACGGTGACGTGCTCGAAAAGCAGCCGAACTCGCCGCGCGCGCTCGAGTGGATGGCGAACGTGCTCGGCAGGCGCTCGCCGGCGGCGGCGCTGGCGCTCGCGGCGGAGCTGGCGAAGTATCCCGGCTGGGAGGCGAACGCGCTGCGCGTGAGCGCGTTCGCGCATTATGCGCTGGGGGAGGACGCCCTGGCCGTGGCGGAGTTCGAGCGCTTCGAGCGGCTGGGCGCCTCGTGGAAGGCGTCGCTCTATCACGCGCGGGCGTTGGCGCGGCTCGCGCGTCCGGAGGAGGCGGAGCGGGTGTTTCGGCGGGCGCGCGAGCTGGGGCCCTACGATGCCGAGATCGTGCGCAGCCTGGGGGAGCATCTGGTCCGCATCGGGAAAGTCCCGGAGGGGTTGCAGGTGCTGACCGGGGCGGCGGAGCTGGAGGCGGGCAGCCGGACGGACGGAGCGGCGATCGTGGTCGGGCTGGCGCGCGGGTGCCGCGGGGCGGGGCGGGAGGACCTGGCGCGGGCGGCGCTCGACCGCGGGGTCGGGGATTTCCCGCAGGCGGCGTCGTGCTGGAGCGAGCGCGGGCGGCTGCGGCTGGAGACCGGCGATCCGGGCGGCGCGGTGGGCGACTTCGAGCGCGCGCTGGCGCTGGCGGGGGACCGGCCGGACGCGCTGCACGGGCTGACGCGGGCGCTGCTGCGGCTCGGCCGGAACGACGAGGCGGAGCCGCTCGCGCGCCGGGCCGCGGCGGCCGCGGCGATCGACGCCGCCCTCGCCGCGGACTTGGCGCAGGCGGGGATCGCGGTGCCGCGGCGCGAGCGGGAGCGGGAGCAGGAATGAGGAGGGCGGAAGGAGGGGGAGGGGGGAGGGGGCGAACGATTACGAAACCACAGAGGCACAGAGACACAGAGACGACGCCGGGAACGAGGAGGAGGCCGAGTCGCGACCCGAGATGCGGTGTCGCGTCGCATGGCGCGAATCGGCCTCCTCCTCGTTCCCGTCGTCTCTGTGCCTCTGTGTCTCTGTGGTTTCGTCGTCTCTCCGCGAGGGCGGACACGATTCCGCGCACCGAGCTTGCCTCCCGCCGCCGGCGCGGGTAAGATCGCCGCGACGTGCTCCCGACCTTTCTCGCCGAGTCGAGCCCGCGCCGCGTCGAAGGAGCGACCATGGATGCTGCACCGCTCCCGCCCCCCTCGGGACGGTCGAACCTCCGCTATGCCGCCGCCTGTACCCTCATCGTCGCGCTCGCCGCCGCCGCGCGCCTGGCGACCTGCTTCGACGGACTCTGGTACGACGAGATTTTCAGCGTGATGCTCGGCGCCGGCGCCCACGCGGCGAGCGAGATCTTCACGGAGATCGCGGTCGACAACAACCACTTCCTCAATACGCTCATGATCTACCTGCTGGGCGACCAGGAGCGGTGGTTCGTCTACCGCCTGCCCCTCCTCTGCGCCGGCGTCGCCACGGTCGCGCTGGCGGGGTACACCGCGCGCCGCCGGGGGCGGACGGCCACCCTCCTGGCGCTCGCGCTGACCGGCGGCTCGTACTTCATGGTGCTTTTCTCCAGCGAAGTCCGCGGCTACGCCTACGCGATGCTCTTCGCCGTCGCCGCACTCGAGTTTCTCGAGGCTTACCTCGAACAGCCGGGGTGGCGCCCGGCGATCGGGTTTTGGGCCACGGCGATCCTGGGTCTCTTGGGCCAGGCGAGCTACCTGCACGTGCTCGGCGGCATGCAGATGTGGACCCTGGTGCGCATGGCGCGGGTGGAGCGCCGCGCGTGGCCGGTGGCCCGGCATTGGCTGAAGCTGCACGCGGCGCCGGCCGGTTTCTTCGCGCTTCTCTACCTGGTCAACCTGCGTCACATCTGGATCGGCGGTGGGCCGATCACCTCGCCGGTGGAGGCGGGGGTGGGGGCGCTCGCGCTGACGGTGGGCATCCTGCCCGGAGGGGTGCGCGGGACGGTCGCCGCGGCGGCGGCGCTGGCGCTTCTGATCGCCGGACTCGTGCGCTTGATGCGCGCGCGCGACGATCGCTGGGTCCTCTACTTCGGCGGCCTGCTCCTCGTTCCGGCGGTCGTCGTCGTGGCCGCCCGGATTCCCTTCCACAGCGAACGCTACTTCAGCACCTGCTTTCCGCTGTACCTGCTCCTGGCGGCCGAGACCGGAGCGGCGGCGTGGACCGGGTCGCGCGCGGCCCGTGGCGGCTGCCTGCTCGGGCTGGCACTGATCCTGGGCGCGAACGGGTTCCTGATCGCCGACCAGATCCGCGCCGGGCGCGGCGATTATCTCGGGGCGATCCGGTACATGGCCGAGCGCACCCCAGACCCGGTGATTACCGTATGCAGTGACCATGACTACCGGAACGGGATGCTCGTGACCTTCTATCGGCGCTACGTGTACCCGGCGAAGGAGGTGCAGTACCTGGAGCGCGCGCAGGTGCCCGCGGAGGGGACGGAGTGGTACATCGCGCATGGGCTAGGGCCGGGCCAGCCCGCGGTCCCGCTCCTGGTGGACCGCCGCGGCCACACCTATCGCTTCGAGCGGCGCTTCCCGCACGCGGGGATGTCCGGCTGGACCTGGGACGTGTACCGGCGGGAGGCGGGCGGGGGCGGCGAGGGCCCGGCGGCGGGGGGGTCATAGCGTGGGCAGTGGGCACAGCGTTGCCCAGTCCCGGGGTTGCTGAAGGCCTTGGGGTTGGCAGTGTTCCTGTTCGGCCTCGTCCCCGTGCTGGTGTTCTTGCTCGTGGTCGTACTCGTACTCGTACGCCCAGGGTGTTCGAGTACGAGGACGAGGACGAGGACGACCGCTGGCCGCGGCCAG
>JACRIP010000632.1 GCA_016220045.1 Planctomycetota bacterium | reverse complement strand
TGCACTCGATGCCGACCAGCGGCGCGCCGCCGAAAGCGCCGCCGGCCCGCTCCTCATCCTCGCCGGCCCGGGTACGGGCAAGACCCGAACCCTGACCCACCGTATCGCCGGGCTCGTCGCCGAGCGCGGCGCCCCGGCGGCAAGCCTGCTCGCGATTACGTTCACGCGCCGCGCCGCCGACGAAATGCGCGAGCGGCTCGCCCGCCTGCTCGGGCCGGCCGCCGCGGCCGTTTCCGTCCTCACCTTCCACGCGCTCGGTCAGCGCATCGTGCGCGAACATGCCGCGCTCCTCGGCGTCCCCGCGGACTTTCGCATCGAACCCGCGCCCGAAAGCGCCGAAGAGGAGGACACGCTCGCCGACCGCTGCGCCCGCGGCGCGCTGGCCTACGACGACCTGATCACGCTTCCGCTCGCACTCTTCGACGCGCATCCCCAGATCGCCGCCGCCTGGCAGACGCGCTTCCCGCACATTTCCGTGGACGAGTTCCAGGACCTCGACGAAGCCCAGTACCGGCTGCTGCTCCACCTCGCGCCTCCCGGCCCGGCCACCGACCTCTGCGTGATCGGCGATCCGGACCAGGCGATCTACGGCTTTCGCGGGAGCGATGCGCACGGTTTCGAGCGCTTCCGCACGGACTACCCGGACGCGCGCGCGGTCTCACTGACGCTCAACTACCGCTCCGAGCGCGCGATCCTGGAGGGGGCGAAGCGGGTTGTTGCGCCGGCTTCGCGAGTCCCGGAGCGGGTGCTTTCGGCGCTCGCCGATACCGGAGTGCGCATCGAAGTCCACGACGCGCCCTCCGACCGCGCGGAAGCGGAATTCGTCGTGCGCACGATCGAGGAGCTGATCGGTGGGACGGCCTTCTTCGCGCTCGACAGCGAGCGCGCCGCCGGCCAGGCTACGGAGGCTCTGGCTTTCAACGACATCGCCGTGCTCTATCGCACGGCCGCTCAGGCCGACGTGCTGGTCGAGGCGCTCGCCCGTTCCGGCCATCCCTTTCAGCGCCGCGCGCACGGCCCGCTCGCGGAGTCGCACTTCGTGCACGCGGTGCTGGCGCAGTTACGGGATCTGCCCGAGACCGGCGACACGGCCGCCCGGCTCGAAGTCGCCCTCGCCGCGGCGCAGCGTTCGCTCGCCGGCGGCGCGTCCGACACGGCCCCGGCCCCCGCGGACGGCGAGGCCCTGCGCCTGCTGCCGGCGCTGCGCGCCCTCGCCGCGCGCTCCGCGGGCGTGCGCGAGTTCGCCGCCGAGCTTGCGCTCGCCACCGACGCCGACCTCTGGGACCCGCGCGCCGCCTGCATCTCGCTCATGACGTTGCACGCCGCCAAGGGGCTGGAATTCCCGGTGGTTTTCATCACCGGCTGCGAAGACGGCGTGCTCCCGCTGCGCTTTGGCGGCAGGGACGAGCCCGACGCGAGCGCGGAAGCGGCGGAGGCGGAGGAGCGCCGGCTGCTCTTCGTCGGCATGACGCGCGCCCGCCGCCGCCTCTTCCTGTCGCACGCCGCCCGACGCCGCTGGCGCGGCAAGGTACGGCCGATGGAGCCTTCCCCCTTCCTCCGGCAGATTTCGGAGGACCTGCGCCGGCTGTCGCACACCGAGGCGAAGCCGAAACCCAAGCCCTCCCCTTACCAGCAGCTCGACCTGTTCTAGTGTCCTGTCAACATCGATTCTTCCGGTCGGCGTAGGGGCGCCTCGTGAGGCGCCCCGAGGGGCCATGGATTGAACAACCCCAAGCAACGACGTTGACGGGACACTAGCGCGACGCTCGCGCCGTCTGCGCCCCGCCCCTCACGACCGCCGCTCGCAGGTAAACGTCACGCGCCAGACCTCCCCTCGCTTGAACGCGCCACTGCGCGGCAGCAGCACGAAATTATCCGTGATGATCGGTTCCATCTCCGCACCCGCCGTCACCTTCACGCCCCCCACGCGGTACGGCAGGAGGACCGCCGGCGGCCGGTCCCAACCGCCGTCCGCCAGCGCACGCACTTCGAAGGCGAACCCATCCGGACTCTCCGTCAGGGATTGCTCGTACGCCGGCTCGCGCGCTTTTTCGACGCGCGCTTCCCAGGCCGGATCGCCGTAGAAGGCCACCGTGTCGCGGTCCCACAGGAGGCCCAGCGCCTCCCGGTCCGACAGCAGGTTCCGGCGGGCCTGCCGCTCCAGCAGGCCCGGGTCGCGTTCCAGGTCCCACTCGTCCAGGTCCACCCGCGCCGCGCGCGGATACTCGCGCTCCAGCCGCGCCAGCAACGCCTGTTGATTGAAGTAGAACGCTTCGGAGAAGCTGTGGCGGCCCTGGGACCCCACGAAGTAGCTGTTCACTCCGTGCCCGCCGTACCCGAACCAGGTCGAGACCACGTACCCGATCATCTGCTGCACGCCCCCCGTGCGCATCCAGGCCAGCGCCATGCTCTCGCGATCGGCCACCAGGCCCATCAGGCAATTCCCCGCCGCGCTGTACACCTTGGGGTTCTGGGAACGCACGTCGTAGCGCTTCCCGCCCAGGTCCAGTCCATAGAGCGTGCCGTGCTCGCAGCGGAACTGGCCGTTGCGGTAGCTGTAGCCGATCTGCCAGTCGCGGAAGGTCGCGTGGCCGCTGGTGAAGAAGGCGTCCGGCGCATGCTCGTTCAGTTCGGCGACCAGGGTCGAGGTGGTGTCGTCCGGGCAGATTCGCTTCTCGACCGCGCCGCCGGGCGTGCGCTCGAACATCTCGTTCTTGGCCCCCTCGGAGTACCAGACCCCTTCGCGAAAGGCGGTCAGGTCGATCCCGCAGCCCGCCGCGGCGCGGCGGACCGCCAGCGGCGCGCTCCGCTCCGCGATGCGCACGGCATCCGCCGCCTCGTAGCCGGTCAGGATGCCCCAAAGCGCATCGGTGTACGGATCGTCGTCGAGCGCGCGCATCAGGCGATGCACGGAGATCACCAGCGCGCGCCCCGCCTCCTCCGGCCGCGCCACGAAACAGACATGGCGCGGCAGCAGGCGCGCCAGCTCCGTCCGCGTCTCGGTCACCGCGCCCGCATGCACCAGGACCGTCGCATGGTGCTTCGCCCGCAAGGCGGCGACGACGCGGGTCCACTGGTCGTCGAGCATGGTCGCGCGGCTGACGACGACCGCGTAGGCGTCGCCGCCGGGCAGGCATTCGACGCCGGCGGGCGCCGCCGCCGGCGGCGCGGCGGGGGCGGGATCGACGACGGGCTTGTCCGCCCGCAGGTCCGAGCCCGCCAGCGCCGCCAGGCACAGGAGCGCGGCCGCGCAGCCGCCGCTTCGCAAAACGGGTGTGCGTCTCATGTTCATCGATCCAACTCGATCTCGGAATACGGTATCCGCTCGATCTCGATGCCGAGTCCGAGCGTGGCGGGGAGCGCGCCCTTCCCTGACCGCTCTCCGCGCCGCAAGTCCACCGTCACCTGCTTCCGCCCCGCCTGCGCCGCGCCCGCGAGCGCCGCCTTCAATTCGTCGATGCTCGACAGCTTCGCGCCGTCCACCGCGGTGATCACGTCTCCCGCCTGCAGCCCGACCTGCGCGGCCGCGCCGCCCGGGGTCACCGAACGGATGCGCAGCCGGGTGCCCTCGACGACCTTGAGCCCGGCGATCAGGATCTCGGCCGCCGACGCGCCGCACGCCCCGACCGTCTCACGCGCCCAGGCCGCACGCCGTTCGGCGGCCGGATGGCCCGCCAGCTCGCTCCAAAAGGCGCGCAGCGCCGCCAGCTCCGCCGGACGCTCCGCCAGCGGCGCCGCATGCCGCGCCACCAGGTCGCGCACGCGCCCGGCCGCCAGCGTCCACGCCGCCTTCAGGTCGGCGACCGCCCCCGCCGCGTCCCCCCCTGCCGCGCGCGCCAATCCGCGCCATACGCGCCCATCCACGTGCGGCCAGCGCAGGAAGTCGAACGCCGAAGCACGATCCCACGCCGCCGGCACCCCCGCCGCCCGCGCCGCCTCCGCCGCCGTCCGCTCGAGATCGGCTAGGGTGATCGCCGTGTCGTAGAGCGGCAGCGCCTCCGCATCCCGGCCCGCGATGCGGCGTCCGTTGGCCAGGAGCAGATGGCCCGCCGCGTCGATCGGCCGCCAGGGCGCCGGCGCCACCGGCCCGGCGGCGCTGGCGATTTCGAGCGCGTCGAGGGAAAGCGTGCTCCAGTACCCCGGCCGCGCGCTGCCCGAAAAGGTCAGCCCGACCAGCAGCACGGCGCCTTCCGGCTGCACCGCCGCCAGCGCGCACCCCAGGGGCCCCGCGCCGCCGCCTCCGCCGCCCCCCTCCCCCGTCCACCCGCCCGCCACCGCGCCCACCAGCGTGTGCTGATGCGCGACCAGGCTCAGCTCGAAGGAGAGCGGCGCGTTCCAGGCGTCGCCGCTCAGGCGGAGCGTGCGCGCCGGGACCGCTCCGCCCGGCGCCGAGGAGGCCAGCCCGAGCGAAAAGAGCGGCCAGTCCGTGTCCCCGGAGGCCCCCAGGCAGACCGCGCGCAGCGGATCGCGCTCGACCAGCGGATCGAAGCAGCCCGCCCCGATCCTCAGGTTTCCACCCCAGTCGAGACGAAGGTCGCGCAGCGCGCCCACCACCTGCCAGGCGCCCGCGGGAGTGGTCACCGGCGCCAGCACCTGGTCGGAATTGAGCGGCGCGGCGAAGACCTTCCAACTTCCGCCGGGCTGCCGCTGGGCGACCAGTGGCGAGGTCGCGAGCCAGTCGACCGCGGCCGCGCCCGGGCCGGAGTCCGCGCCGCCCGCCGCCGCCGCCGGAGCCGCGGCGACCCCCACCAGGCGCAGGCGGTGGCGGAATTCCGCCAGTTCCGCGAATTGCGTGGCCTGCCGGTCGAGCGTGGCGCGGTCGTCGATGTCGAGGTCCAACGCCTGCAGCAGCCGCCGCGCCAGACGCGCCGCTTCCGGCCAGTGGCGGCCCTGGTCGAGCAGGCGCACGCCGGCGCGCAGGATCGGCGTCTCCAGCAGGGGCGCCGCCGCTGCCGCGCTCTCGGCCACGGCGGCAAGCTCCGCCGCGCGGCCCAGGCTGAGCAGACAGCGGAGTTGCCCGTGGACCGCGGCCTCGACATCGGACAGGCCGGCCGCCCGTTGCCGGGCCGCGGCGTAGCCGGCAAGCGCTTCCTCGGCCAACCCGACGCGTTCGGCCACGGCGGCGGCATCGAGCAGCGGATCGCGCGCGGCCGGGCCTGCGCCCACAGCGTCCGCGCCGCCTCCGGTCAGAGCATCAGGCGTTCCCCGGAGCACCGGCGCCGGCTCCTGCCCGCCCGCCGCCGCGACCGGCAGCAGGGCCACCATGCCGCTTCCGGTTCCGGCGACCAGCTCGGCCGCCCCGTCCCCATCGACGTCGAGCTTCAGCATGCCGGCGGCAAACGGGCTCTGCGACCACGACGCCGGCCGCAGCAGGGTCACGAACGGCCGCGCCCAGGCGCCCGCGCGGAAGACCTCGATCCGGCCCGCGCGCGCGCCCGCGGCCCCCTCCGCGCCCGCGGCCCCGGCCTCCGCGCGGTCCTCGCGCGGCGGCGCCGCGGCGCACCAGACGAATTCCCCGGCGCCCCCGCGCAAGGTGAGCGCGGTCCAGGAGCCGGAATCGCCCGCGGACCAGCGCGCCGCCGCCAGCGGGGCGACGGCCAGCGTCCGGTCGCGCCCGGCATCGATCCGGTAGACGCCGCAGGGCGCGTATTCGCGCTCGAAGGCCGCGCGACCGCGCAGCCGGCGCAACGGATGGGTCATCACCAGGTCCCAGGAGGTGCCGAGCGCCCAGCTCTCCGCCGCGCCGGCCGTCGGCGCCAGCCGCACCAGCGATTGCGGCACGCCGAGCGGGACCCAGGCGCCGCGCTCGAACTCGCCGCGCGCGCGCTCCCAACGCCACAGGGCGACCCCGTAGGCGCCCCACGCTCCGGCGCAGACCAGCACCTCGCAGGCGCCGTCGCCGTCGGCGTCGACCACGTCCACGGCCTGCACGTCCGCGCCGGCGCCGACCCGCGCCCGCAGCGCGAGCTTGCGCGCCCCTTCGTCCCAGTCGTACACCCGCACCGAGCGCTCGGACGCGGGCGTCCCCAGCACCAGCTCCGGCCGCCCGTCGCCGTCCAGGTCGCCGACCGCCGCCGACCGCACGCCGTTGTTGATCGCGTCCGCCGCCAGTTCGACCAGCGCGCGCCCGTCCCAGCGCACCAGCCAGAGCCGGCCCTCCCCCTCTTTTTTTCCGCCGGTCGTGACCAGGAGCGTCGGATGACGCGCGTCGGGCAGATCCACGGCGCACACCGAGGTCAGGCCGGTCCCCGAGGCCGCCGCGAGGGTCAGGCGCCCGCCCTCCGCCCAGCGTCCCTCCACGATGCGCCCGAAGAAGACCTGATCCCCTTGCAGGCCGGCAATGTCCATTCGCCCATCGACGTCGAGGTCGACATTGACGTGGCCGGTGCCCGGCACCGGAACCGGCATGCGGCGACCCAAGGCCGCGCAGAAGGCGCGGTGCTCGGCACAGTCCGCGCGCCAGTCGTCGCCCGCCCCTGCGGCGGCCCCGGCGGCGCGGCCGCCCGGCCCATTCGCCCCCGCCGCTGCTCCCGCCCCCGCGTCCGCTCCGCCCGCCGGCCCCGCGAGCGCCTGCGTGAAATGCCCGAGTGCGCCGCCGAAATCCAGCGTGCCCTCGGCGGCCCGTCCGGTCCAGTATTCGGCTTCGGCGCGGAGTTCCGGACGGCTCGTCTCGCGCACCAGCCGCGCGAGGAGCGGCAGCGCCTCGTCGTAGGCGAGCTGTCCGACCAGTTCGCGCGCGGTCTTCAGGAGGTAGGCATCGTTCCCCTGGGCTCCGGCGGCGGCGCGGTAGGCGCGAAAGCGCTCGAGCAGCGCCCGCCGCGCATCGCCGCGCGCGGCGTGCACGCGCGCCAGCAGATCGTGCGCCTCGGGTTGGGCGACCTCTTCCCCGCGTTCGGCGGCCGCGCCGAATTCCGCGACCAGTCGTTCGGCAAGCCGCTCGGTCTCGTCGATCCGGCCGGCGGCGAGCGCCCATTCGGCGATGGCCGCGCGCGCTCGCGCATCGGCGGCACGCGCCCGCCGCGCCTCCGCGTCGCGCCCGGCCGCGCGCCGCGCCTCCCAGCGCGGCAGCACGGTAAACCAGGCCACGACCCCGCCGACCAGGAGGAGCGCGGCCGCGAGCGTTCCGACCAGCTCCCGGCGGCGCACGATGCCCCGCCACGCGCGGTAGGCGAAGCTCGCGGGGCGGGCGCGGATCATCTCGCCGGAGAGGTAGCGTTCGATGTCGTCGGCGAACTCCTTGGCCGAGGCGTAGCGCCGGCGCGGTTCCTTCTCCATCGCCCGGGCGACGATGGTCTCGAGATCGGAGTGGATCGCGGGGGCGCGCGCGCGCAGGCGCGGCGGGTCCCGGAGAATGACGGCCGCCAGGAGCTGCACGGCGCTGGTCTCGGTGAAGGGCGGCTTGCCGCACAGCATCTCATACAGGACGGCCCCGAGGGAGTAGACGTCGCTCGCGGGGCCGATGCGCGCGGAGTCGCCCTCGGCCTGTTCCGGCGACATGTAGAGGGGCGTGCCGAGAACGTCGCCGGTGCGGGTGAGCCGGGTCGCGGCGCTCGCGTCGCGCGCCACGCCGACGTCGGTCAGGAGCACGCGGAAGGAGGCGGCGGCGCGGCCGCGCAGGGAGATGGTGGTGTCGCGCCCGGGTTTTTCCCCGAGATCGAGGGGGCCGGCGGCGGTGATCAGGAGATTGCCGGGTTTGATGTCGCGATGGACGAGGTTCTGGTCGTGGGCATACTGGAGGGCGCGGGCGGCGTCGCGGGCGATGCGCAGCGCGGCGCGCGGCGGGAGGACGAGCATGCGCGCGAGGACGCCGGCCAGGCTTTCGCCCTCGATCAGTTCCATCGTGTAGTAGAGCTTGCCCGCGAATTCGCCGACGTCGTAGACCGGAACGATGTTGGGGTGTTGGAGGCGCGCCGCCAGGAGGGCTTCGCGCTGGAAGCGGCGGCGTTCCTCGGCGGGGGTGTCGTCGCCGCCGAGCATGACCTTGAGCGCGACCGGGCGCTGGAGCTGCGGGTCGCGGGCGCGGTAGACCACGCCCATGCCGCCGCGCGCGAGTTCGGACTCGACGACGTAGCGGGCGAAGGTGGTCCCGCCGGAGAGGGGCGAGGGCGCGGGAGGGGGAAGGCCGGCGCAGGTGTCGGGCGCGTCCGCGGGAATCGCCGGCGCGGCGGCCGGCGCATCGCCGCCGCCGAGCGTGCCCTCCCCTCCGCCCGGGCGGGCAGGGCCGGCGCCGCCCGAGTCGCCGGCGGGAAGTCTCCCGCGCAGGAGTTCCTCGAAGAGCCGC
>JACRIP010000619.1 GCA_016220045.1 Planctomycetota bacterium | reverse complement strand
TTGTTCGTTCGTTCGGCGTTTATTATACGGCCGTCTAAGTAAAAGTCAACCGGAAAACCGGAGGTGGTGCCGGGGTGGGCTATGGGCGCGGCCCCGGCGGACCCGCGGGCCCCGGGGGCGGGGCGGCGGGACGCGACGGCCGGAGCGCTCGCTGTGGGCTCAGGTAACACCCGTACGCAAAGGCGGCGCCGCAGGCGGCGAGGCCGAGGAGGACCGGAAGGGCGATGTCGCGTCCCAGGTGGGTGAGGAGGACGCCGGCGAGCGGCACCAGGACCGCCCACGCCAGGATGGCCACGACCAGCACGCTTCCGCTCCCGGCGCGGCGGGCGCGCGCGAGGCGACCGGTCTCGATCGCGGCCAGGACTGCGACGAAGAGGAGGATCAGGTAGAGACCGGGCAGCAGGGCGAGGATCGTGTCGGGCACGGGGGCACCGCCAATCGAGGGGGCGGGGGGAGAGCTTGCGGAGCGCGAGGGTGATGCCACAATCCCCCACCCCTGCCCTCCCCCGCTGCGGCGGGGGAGGGGGAAGACGCGGGTGCGGACGCACCGGGGTGCCGCGGCGGCGGGGGCGGCCAATCCCGTGGACCCGGCGGCGCAGGCCGGAAGGCCTGCGCCACAAAGGCCGTGAGCGGATGCTCTATCGGCTCCGGGGCTCCGGCCGTGGGTGTCGCAGGATTCCCGAAAACCGTGCGGCCGTGTTGTGGCGCAGGCGTCCTCGCCTGCGCCGCCCGCCGACCCGCGTCGCCTACGCGCGCGGCGCCGCCGGCCGCGCGGGATCGAGCAGCGGGTTTCGGTGATGGCGGAGGATGGCCTTGGGGAGCCACGCCAGGAGGTCGGTGGCCGCGAGGCTGATCGGGCCGACCTCGGCCGCCGCGAGATCCCCGGCCGCGCCGTGCAGGTACACGCCGAGCTGCGCCGCGGCGAAGGGTGCCAGCCCCTGGCCGAGGAGCGCGGCGATCAGGCCGGTCAGCACGTCCCCGCTCCCGCCGGTCGCCATCCCCGCGTTGCCCGTCCGGTTCTCGTAGAACTGCTGCCCTCCCGCCACCACCGTGCGGTGGCCCTTGAGCACCACCACCACGTGAGGGGGGACGGCAACGACCCGAGCCACGCGCGCGCGGCCGGACTGCACCGCGCGCGCGTCGAGCCGGAGCAGGCGGCCCATCTCGCCGGGGTGCGGGGTCAGGATGGTGGGCGCCGGGCGCTGGGCCAGCAAGTCGACATTCTGGGCGAGCGCGTTCAGGCCATCGGCGTCGAGGACCACCGGCACCGGGATCGCCGGGAGCAGCGCGTGCACGAAGGCCACCGTGGCCGGTTCCATGCCCAGCCCGGGCCCGAGCGCCACCACGTCCGCGCCGCGCGCCAGTTCGAGCACCTCGGCGGCGGCCTCGGCGGCGATCCCGCCCGCGGGCGTGGCGGGCAGGGCGCGGACCAGGGGGCCGGTCAGCTTGATCGCCAGGATGGGGTGGACCGGGCGCGCGGTCGCGAGCGTCACCAGCCCGGCGCCGCCGCGCACCGCCGCCTCCGCCGCCAGGTAGGCCGCTCCGGTCATCGCCGGAGAGCCCGCCACCACCAGCACCCTCCCGAAGTCCCCCTTGTGCCCGTCGGGCCGGCGCGGTGGAAGCTTGGGGAGCTGGTGCCCGAATTCGTCGATCACGTTGAACCGCCTTCCCGGGGAGGGGGGCGCAGGGTTACCGCGGCGCCGCGGTCAGGAGCTTCTCCGCCGCCGCGATCTTGCCCAGCAATTCGCTCGATGCGGTCAGGGAGCGGGCCCGCGCCAGGCTCTCGCGCGCCCCCTCGGTCTGGCGCTGACCGATGAGCGCCAGTCCGATCTCGTAGTGGAACTTCGCGCGCAACTCGACTTCGCCGTCCGTGGTCTGGGACATCGCCAGATACCAGCTCTGCGCCGCCTGGTCAAAGCGCCCACGCTGCTGGTGGATCCATCCGAGCGTGTCGTAGCAGCCCGCCATGCCGAGCCGCAGCGAGCGGATGCGCGAGTCGAGCGAGACGCCGGGCGGCAGCCGTTCCTTGTTCTGCGCGCGCGTGATCTCCTCCTCGTAGTTCCCGACCGCTGCCAGCGCCAACGCCTCGGCCTGGTCCAGCTTCAGGCGATTCGTGTAGTAGAGCCACGCCAGGTTGTTCTTCGCGGTCGCCAGCGTCGGGTCGGCGGCAATCGCCTTCAGATAGGCCTGCTCCGCCTGCAGGTAGCGGTTCTGGAGCTGGTGCACGTTGCCGATCGCCATCCAGGCCGCGGCGAATTTCGGGTCCAGGTGAAGCGCCTGATAGTACTCGCCGAGCGCCTCCGGATACTGCCGGCGCTGCTCGCAGACGATCCCCTCGTTGTAGTGCTGGCGCGCCTGCTGATCGAGCGGCTTGGGCGGGACCGCGGCCTCCTGCCGCAGCTCCTCCTTGGACTTCAGGAAGCAGCCGCCCAGCGGGACCAGGAACGCGCCGCCCAGCACCAGGGCGAGGGCCGCCCGGCCGCAGAAGCGCGCCGTCGGCGGCCGAACCGTGATTCGCGACATGATGGGTAGATCACCTTAGAAACGTCGCTCTTCGGGCATCGCGGCCAGCAGGTAGTGTCCGCCTTTGGCCCAGCTCTTTTCCAGGTAGGGATAGGAGATGAGCAGTTTGCGGCCGTCGTACTGTTCGCAGACGACCTCGTGCGAGGCGTCGTTGTACCCGGTGACGACGATGAAGTGCCACAGCGAGCCGGGGTCCGAGATCAGGGCGGAGTAGATCGGCAGGGTCGCGACGTCGATCATGAGGATGACGGGGATGCCGCGGTCGATGTGCAGGCGCACGCGATTCAGGCTGCCGCGCAGGATTTCGGCGTGCAGCCCCTTGCTGCGGGCGAAGATCGGGAGGTCGAGGGAGAGGGTGCCCTGTTTCTGCTTGAAGTAGGTCTTGGCCGCGACCTCCTCGACCGTACAGTGTTTGCCCCAGAACTGGAGGATGGCCGTCAGGGACTCCGGGCCGCAGTCGTAGAGGGTCTTGCCGCGGGGGAGGGCTGCGCCCTTGACGTAGACGAAGCCGGCCTTCACCGGGTCGTCGGGGAGCTCGGCGATGCCGTGTTGGTAATGCGGGAGCCAACCGGTGCAGCCGGCGAGGGCCAAGCCCAGAAGAGCGGTGCAGGCGGGGAGGGCGACGCGGCGAGCGCGCGGGGCGCGGCGGGTTGGGGCGCCAGGGAGGGGGCAGCGCACGGGATGACTCCGTGGCGGGAGCGCGCGCCCGCCCGGTCCGAGGGGAAACGAATCCGGTCCCGGGCCCCCCAGCGGGCGCCCGGGACCGGCGATGGGCGGGAAGAGACTAGGCCTTGTTCTTCTCGCGCTGGTTGAAGCTCTCGATGAACCAGAAGCCGATGATGACGAGGGCGACCGCGATGCTGATGATCACCCAGGGATTGCCGGCCATCTGGAGCTGTTCCGGGCACTGGGCCAGGCGCGAGCTCTCATCGTCCGTGAGCGAGGCGACGCGGGCGCCGGCCTCCGGCGCGGACAGGCCGATGTTCTCAAGCTGCGACGCGACCGCGGCGCGGTCGGCCACCGGCTGGGACGCGGCACTCTCGCTGACCGGGGTGGTCGAGATCAGGTCCGCGAAGGCCGGAGTGGACCCGACGCAGCACACGAACTGCGCTACGGCGAGCGCCGCCAGAAACACACCGAGCCTCCCGAAGCTTCTCATCCCAACCCTCCTTAACGTACATGGATTCCAGGTATGGGGGCATGACGCCGCGACACGATGGGCGGGATTATAGTGGCGCAATATCTGAAGTC
>JACRIP010000627.1 GCA_016220045.1 Planctomycetota bacterium | reverse complement strand
GGTCTGGGCGGCCTTCGCCACGGCGGAGGGCTGGAAGCTCTGGGGCCTCGCCCAGTGCCGGCTCGACCTGCGCGTCGGCGGAAGAATCCTCTCCCACTACGACCCCCAGGGCGTGCTCGGCGATGCGCGCACGATCGAGAACGTCATCCTGGCCTACGACCCGCCTGCCACCTTCGCCTACCGGATCGGGAAAACACCCGATGGTTTCCCGTTCCCGCAGGCGTGGAAGGGCACCTGGAGCGTGGCCACGCTCACCGACCTCGGCGACGGGCGCACCCGGCTGCGTCTCGCCGGGATGGGCTACACGGCCGACCCGGAGTCCCAGAAGATGCGCGCCTTCTTCGAGCGGGGAAACGCCTGGTCGATGGCGAAGCTGAAGGCGGCGCTCGAAGCCGAGGGGGCGGCGCCCGCGGCCGGGCCGGCCGGCGCGCCGGCAGCCGGAACGGCGCCACCCGCCGTCCCGGATCCTCTCGCCCCCCTCGTCGCCGAGGCGGTCGTGAACGCGCCGCCCGCGGAGGTGTGGGCGTGCTGGACCACGAGCGCGGGAATGAAGTCGTTCCTGACCGACGCGAAGATCGAGCTGCGCGTCGGCGGCCCCTTCGAGGTCTACTTCGACCCGGAGGCACCAGATGGGAAGCGCGGCAGCGAGGGCTGCACGGTGCTCGCGTACGAGCCGTCGCGCATGCTCGCATTCTCGTGGAGCGCTCCGCCCTCCTTCTCACATGCGCGCGACCATGCGCGGCTGACCTGGGTCGTTCTGCACCTCGAGCCCGCCGGCGCCCGCGGCTGCAAGGTGACGCTTCGGCATCTGGGCTTCGCCGAGCAGGCCGCGCTGAACCCGGGGCATGAGCCGGAGTGGCGCGAGGTGCGCGCCTACTTCGGGAAGACGTGGCCGAGCGTGCTTGCGGCGCTCGGAGACAAATTCCCCCCGGTGGGGAAGTAGGCGCGGCGCGAAGGAGCGGCATGGAGTTCTGGCCGATTTGCGCCCTCGATTTCTCCGCCAGCGGGACCCTGCGCGCCGGACAGCGCGCGCCACGCCCTCCGAGAAACAGGTGGAATTCGAGGCGCCGTAGGGGCTAGAATGCGGACATCACGACCTCGCTGAGCGCTCAGAAGCGCATGCAGGCTTTGCCTCTAACCGCACCCGGACCCGCAAAAGCCCCTCCAGTCGGCAGTCGCCAGGGTATGAGAATCCAGCGCGTCTACCTCGACCAGGTCGCCTGCTTCGACCGCTTCAACTTGGCGTTCGGCCAAGGAGACGATCCGGGCAAGGCCGATGTCCACATGCTGGTCGGCGCCAACGGCACTGGCAAGACGACGATCCTCATGGCGCTTGCCCAGGCGTTCACTTACGAGTCGGTCGGGCTCGCGAATCGACTGCGTGGACCGCTCTCGACGGCCGCCGTTGAGATGGCAGGCGGGGAGCTGCTGGCGTTTCGGAGATCGACGCCCCAGGGTGCCCCCCCGACCCCCGTGGTGCCGGGAGCAGCCGCTCCCTTGATCCACAGGTACGACTGCGGCGACTTCACGGTCTTTGCTGGCGTTCCGAAGGAGACCAGAGCCTATCGAGACCTCAGCAGAGTATTCCAGCCCCACGCGCCCGGCCACCAGAACACCCGGTTCTCCGCAGCCGCCTTTGCGTACTCGGGCCAGCGCTCGGTAGGTTCATACCGCCTCGAGGCCATCCAGGAGGACAAGGAGAGTCCGCTGGCCGGCGCCTGCGCCTTCAATCGTCCCGAGAGTTCACAACGCTTCGTCCAATGGGTGGCGAACACCCGCGCCAAGGCAGCCATGGCGGCAGACCGCGGGGACTCCGCACTCGCTACGCGCCGCCGCCAATCCATCGAGAGAATCGAGACCGTGATCTCGGACATCACGGGTCAGCCGTTCTCCTTCGTGCTCCAAGATGATCCGCTCTGGGTCGGCGCCAACTTCGCCGGCCGCGTGGTCGGCCTGGACCTGCTGCCGGATGGCCTGAAGTCCACCTTGAGCTGGATCGGCGATCTGCTGATGCGCATGGACCGCATTCCCTGGGAGGGCGACACGCCGGTGCTGGAGCGTCCCTTCCTGCTCTTCCTGGATGAGATCGAGGTGCACCTGCATCCCGCGTGGCAACGCCGGGTATTGCCCACGGTACAGGGTCTGTTCCCGAAGGCGCAGATCTTCTTGTCCACGCACTCTCCGTTCGTGGTGGCCTCCGCCGCCGATGCGTGGATCTACCCCTTGCGCATGAACGGGGAGCACGCGGAGGTCGGCGACCCCCTGCCCTCCCAAGTGGGGATCAGCTACGCGACGGTGCTACGCGAAGTGCTCGGCGTGGCGGAGGAATTCGACATGGATACCGAACGGCTCTTCGCGCGCTTCTACGCACTCAAGGATCGCGTGCTGAGGGGCGAGCCCGCCGCGCGCGCCGAATTCGAACAGGTCGCCGGCGACCTGGCCGCGCGCAGCTACGAGACCAGCGTCATCGTAGGGCACGAGCGCCGCCGCGTGGAGCGACACGAACAGCCCCAGGCGCAGACGCAGACGCCGTGAAGCCCTGCACGCGGGGACCGGGGCCCGAATTCCTCCGCGCCCACGGGGCAGAGTGGTCACGCGACTTCGCGGCCCGGCGCGGTGACGATCCCACGGCGCGCTTCTCCTGGAAGAGCTACGAGGGGACATCGGTCCTTCCGACCATTCGGGCGCACCTCGGCGAGATGACGCAGCAGCACTGCGCGTACTGCGATGGCTATCCCCTTCACGTCACGGGCCTCCAGACGGTCGACCACTTCCAGCCGAAATCCAAGTTCCCGCTGCTGGCGTATGTCTGGGAGAATCTCTTTCTGGCGTGCGAAAAGTGTCAACGGCACAAAGGCGACCAGGATGCGGCGGGGCTGTTGCGCCCGGATGATCCAGGTTACCGGTTTGAGAACTTCTTCGACTACCAGGAAAAGACCGGAGAGCTGAGACCGAACCCGGCCGCACCGGAGCCTGCCCGCGCCCGAGCGCAGGTCACCATCGACACCCTGGGCTTGAATCGTGACGGCCGCCCGGTCGCCCGACGAAAGACCCTCCATCGCTTCCGCGGTCTCACGCCCGCCGCACGCGCCGACGACCCCATCTGCGATTGGCCCTTCCGCTTTCTGCTCGGCGACGAGGTCGCGTACCGCCCGAAGCCAACCGCCGGGCCGGCCGCCGGCAAAAGAAGCGGCCGGGACCTCTCGGCCCCGGCCGCTCCGGTGTCTTCCTGATGCGGGACGGCGCCCGCCCCCCGCGTGCCGTCCGCGCGGCGCGGCTACTTCCCGCCGCCCATGCCGCCGCCTTCCTCTTCCTCTTCTTCCTCCTCCTCGCCACCGCCGACTTCGCCGACCTGCGGCTTCGGCGCCAGCTTCTTGCTCTCGTCGCCCAGGTCGGCCTTGCCCGGCTCCCACGACTCCCGCATCTTCAACGGGCCCTCGCCCTTCATCGTGATCTTCTGCCCGCCCTGCTCCTGCTCGCCCGTCATCGTCGTCTTCCCGCTCAGCTCCCAGCCCAGGAACGCACCCGAGTCCAGCGCGAACCGGCCCTCGCCCGCCACCTCGATCGCCAGGACCATCCCGGTATCCTGCTTCGAGGAAATGTACAGCTCCACACCGACGCGCGCGCACTTCACGCCCTTGACCTCCTCGGTCCCGAGCAGCTTGCACTTCATCGACATCTTCTCCGGCCGCTCCCCCTCCTCGTCGAAGAACATCTCCTTCAGCACGTCGGCCGGAACCTCCCAGATCTCGCCCACCGCCACCGCCTTGCCCGGCAGGATCATCGTCTGCGGGTTGTTCTTGATCTTCTTCAGTTCGGTCTCCGTCGGCGCGTCGTTCAGACACTCGACTTTGCGCCCCTTCCCGAACCCGGTGATCACATAGATGCGCCCGGCGTCCTCGCCGTCCTTCGTCTCCGGCCCCGCCATCCCCGGATTCTGCTCCGTCTCCTTCTGCGAGACGATATGCCGCCGCAGCTTGCTCACCCGCCCGTTCTCCACCGCCAGCACCTTCGTCCCCATCACCTCCTCGCGACGGTGCATCACGTTCTGGTCGAACTCCTGCGGACCCACGATCCCGTGGATCGCCATCGTCATTTCGAAGGAGGTGGTCACCGTGAAGACGTCGTTCGCCTTCAGGTTCTCCTTCAGCATCACCTTGTCCTCGGCGCGCACCGCGCCCCCGCCCGTCAGCAGGCCGACGGCCACCGCCAGCCCCAAGATCGTGCGCTTCATCAGGTTTTCTCCTTATGCCGAAATGAACTCTCGTGGACGCCCCGTCCGCACGGGGCGCGTGACCATACGGGAAGGGCCCCCCCCTGTCAAGCGTTTCGGCGGCGCGCGGGTTCCCGCTCCCGCTCACCCCCGCCACGTCAATCCGCAATCTGCAATCTGCAATCTTCAATCTACATTCGGTCCCCCCCGCCCCCACCGCCTCCCCCTACCGTTTGACACCCCGCGCCCGCCATGCTACAGTCGCCGCGTCCCGGTTCTTGGACGCGCCGCCGCGCGCGTCCGCGCAGGCCGTCCAGAGGTTTGTATGCCCGTCCCCGCCTTGATCAATAACCGCTACCGCATCCTCCGCCCCATCGGCGAAGGCGGCATGGGCACCGTCCACCTCGTCGAAGACCAGCTCCACGGCAACAACCTCTTCGCCCTCAAGATGATCCGGCCGGGACTCATCGACCCCACCACGCTCGAACACTTCAAGTCCGAGTTCGCCTCCCTCACCCCCCTCCACCACCCCGCGCTCGCCGAAGTCTACGATTTCGGCGCCGTCGCCGGCACCCGCGAGTACTTCTTCACGCAGGAATACGTCCACGGCTGCAACCTCTACGACACCGCGCGCGGCGCCGATCCCAACTCGCTCCTGCCGCTGATCATCCAGATCTGCCGCGTGCTCGAGTACATCCACTCGCGCGGCCTGATCCACTACGACCTCAAGCCGACCAACATCCTGATCACCAACGAAGAGGCGCGCCGCCTCGATCCGCGCACCGCCTCCGGCCCGCCGCTCGCCCAGGTGCAGGCGCCCACCGCCTTCAATCTCATCAAGCTGCTCGACTTCGGCCTCGCCGGCCGCTGGATGAAGGAAGGCGCGCAGAAGGTCAAGGGCTCGATCCACTACATCGCCCCCGAACTCGCGCAGGGCATGGCCGCCGACCACCGCGCCGACCTCTACTCCCTCGGGGTAACCCTGTATCACGCCGTGACCGGCATCGTGCCCTTCGAGGCCGACTCCTCGGTCGCGATCATCCGCAAGCACATCGAGGAACGCCCGCGCCCGCCGCGCACGCTCAACTCCGCCTGCTCCGAGGCCCTCGAACGGATCATCCTGCGCCTGATGGCCAAGAGCCCCGAAGAACGCTACCAGCGCGCCGGCGACGTCATCCAGGCGGTCAACAAGATCGCCGAGCACGAGTTCGAGCTCGAGACCAAGGAGACCAAGAAGGGGTACGTGCTCTCGGCGAAGTTCGTCGGGCGCGAGCGCGAATTCACGCGCCTCACCGGGCTGCTGGCCGAGGTCGAGAAGGCCTCGCCGCGCGTGCCCGCCTGCGTGCTGGTCAGCGGTGAGGCGGGGATCGGCAAGTCGCGCCTCACCCGCGAGTTCAAGGTCCACTGCCAGCTCAAGAAGACGCTCTTCGTCGAAGGCAGCGCCTACGAGCAGGCGGGCAAGGCGTACGGGCCCTTCATCGAGGCGCTGCGTCAGGTGGTCGCCGCACTGCCGGAAGCGGAGGAAGCGGCGGCGGCCGCGGCGGCGGCCGGTGCGGGTGCGGGTGCGCCGGCCCCCGGTACCGCCTCCGCGGCCGCCGGGACGGCGACGGCGACGGTCCCGCGACGCCGCCGGGCCGCGCGCGCCGACGAGACCACGCCGCCCGAGCCGGAAGCGGACGCCGCCGGGGGAGCGG
>JACRIP010000623.1 GCA_016220045.1 Planctomycetota bacterium | reverse complement strand
GACGCCCGGGTGGACGACGCGGCCCGCCGCCCCCGCTCCGGCCTGCGCGGCCGCACCGGCACCGGCACAGGCACCGGCGTCGGCGCCCCCCTGCGGCGGCCCCCCTGCCGCGTCGCTCGCCGCCCCGCGCGCCCGCTGCTGCACATCGGGGATAAACCGTACTCGGCTGCTGCTCGTCATCGACAGCCTGGAGGTCGGCGGCGCCGAACGCCAGTTCCTCGAACTCGTCCGCCGGCTCGACCGCACGCGCTACGACGTGCGGGTCTGCCTCACGGTCGGCCGCGGCCGCCTCTTCGACCGCCTCACGCCGCTCTGCGACGAGGTCACCGTCTTCGAGAAGCGCCATCGGGCTGATCCCCTACCTCTGCTCCGGCTCATCGGGCTCCTGCGCCGGCGCCCGGTGGACGTCCTGCACAGCTTCCTCTACTACTCGAACGCGCTCTGCAAGCTCGCCTCGCGCGTCTCCCGCGTCCCGGTCCTCATCACCTCGCAGCGCGGCAGCTACGACCGCACGCTCGGCCGTTTCAAGCGCTGGTTCGACCACGTGACGAATGCCTGCTCCGACCAGGTGACGACGAACGCCGAATCGATCCGCCGCTACCAGGTCGACCTGCTCGGCCTCGCGCCCGAGCGCGTCGAGACCATTCCGAACGGCCTGGACCTCGACGCCTTCCCGGTGCCCACGGTGGACGGCGCGCCCTGGCGCAGCGCGGCCGCCGGGCGGTTCCCGCTGGTCACCATCGGCCGGCTCGACCCCTTCAAGGGCTACTCCTACCTCTTCGAAGCCCTGGCCCTGGTCGCGCGCCGTCACCCGGGCGTCTCGCTGCGCATCGCCGGCGAAGGCCCGCTGCGCGACGACCTCGAGGCCGAGGCCCGCGCCCGCGGCCTGCACGGCACCGTCACGTTTCTCGGGTATGAGCCCGATATCCAGACCCTGCTGGCCTCTTCCTACGCCTTCATTCTCCCCTCGCTCGCCGAAGGGATGCCGAACGTCGTCCTGGAATCGATGGCGATGGAGCGCGCCGTGGTCGCTTCGGCGGTGGACGGCGTGTGCGAGCTGGTGGTGCCGGGCGAGACCGGGCTCCTGGTTCCGCCGAAGGACCCGGTCGCGCTCGCGCGCGCGATCGAGACGCTGGTGGAATCGCCGGAGCTGGCGCGGAGCATGGGCGCGGCCGGGCGCCGCCGCATCGCGGAGCATTTCGACATCCGGGCCACGGTGGACCGGATGGATGCGCTCTACCGACGCCTGTCCGGGGAGCGCGGGCTCGGGCGGCGGGCCGGCGCGCCGGCCGGGGCGCGGTCATGAAGATCCTCGGCGTCCATGACGGCCACTGCGCCGCCGCCTGCCTGCTGGTGGACGGCCGCCTGGTCGCGGCGCAACAGGAAGAGCGGCTGAACCGGGTCAAGAACTGGTCCGGCTTGCCGGTGCGCGCGATCGCCGAATGCCTGCGCCTCGGCGGCGTGGGGGCGGGCGAGCTCGACGCGGTCGCCCTGGCCGGCCGGCACATGCCCTACCCCAAGAGCCGCGAGGAGATTCTCGAGGAGTACCGGGCCACCAGCGGCCTGCGCACCCGCCTCAAGCGCCTGCTCAAGGGGGTGGGGCTGCGCACCCTGCACCAGGAGCGGCGGCGGCGCGAGCGCGTGGCGGCGATCGCGGCGCTCGGCATTCCGGCGGCGCGCGTGAGCTTCGTCGAGCATCACCTCGCCCACGCCTCGGCCGCGTACTACGGCTGGGGCGATTACCGTAACGACGTGCTGGTGCTGACGAACGACGGCGCCGGGGACGGGCTGTGCGCGACGGTTTCGGTGGGGCGGGCGGGCGAGCTGCGGCGGGTGGCGGAGGTGCCGGAGTCCGAGTCGCTCGGCAACGTCTACGCGATGACCACCTTCCTGCTCGGCATGGTGCCGCTGGAGCACGAGTACAAGCTGATGGGCATGGCGCCCTACGCCCCGGAGAAGGGCGCCGAGCTCGTGTATCGGGACCTGGCCGCCTGCTTCGACTGGAAGGACGCGACGACGCTCGCCTGGCGGCGGCGGGCGGGCACGCCGCCCACCTACTACACCTACGACTTCCTGCGGCGGCTGTACGAGCTGCGGCGCTTCGACTGGGTCGCGGCCGGGCTCCAGCGTTTCACCGAGCGCATGCTGGTGGAGTGGGTGCGGCGCGCGATCGCGGCGACCGGGGTGCGGCGCGTCGCGCTCTCGGGCGGGGTCTTCATGAACGTGAAGGCGAACAAGCTGATCCTGGAACTCCCCGAGGTCGAGTCGCTCTTCGTCTTTCCCTCCTGCGGGGACGAGACGAACGCCCTGGGCGCGGCGTGGCGGGTGCACGCGGAGGCGCGGCTCGCGGCCGGCCGGCCCGTGGACCTGCCGCCGCTGGGCGCGTGCTACCTGGGGGCCGAATACGGCGCGGAGCGGATCGAGGCGGCGCTGGCGGCGGCGGCGGGCTCGGTGACCTGGACGCGGCCGGCGTCGATCGCGGCGGAAGCGGCGCGGCTGCTGGCGGCCGGCGAGGTGGTCGCGCGCTTCGCCGGGCGTTCGGAGTTCGGCGCGCGCGCTCTCGGCAACCGTTCGATCCTGGCTGACGCGAGCCGGCCGGAGGCGGTGCGTACGATCAACGAGATGATCAAGTCGCGCGATTTCTGGATGCCCTTCGCGCCGTCGATCCTGGCGGAGCGCTGCGGCGATTACCTGATCAATCCCAAGGGCATGCCGGCGCCCTACATGATCCTCTCCTTCGACACCACGGAGCGGCGCGGCGACCTGGCGGCGGCGATCCATCCCTACGACCGCACGGCGCGGCCGCAGGCGGTGCACGCCGACGGGAACCCGGGCTACCACGCGCTGCTCAAGGAGTATGAGCGCCTGACCGGGCGCGGCGGCCTGCTCAACACGTCCTTCAACATCCACGGCTTCCCGATCGTGGAAACGCCGGAGGACGCGTTGCAGGTTCTGCGCGAATCCGGATTGAAGTACCTTGCGCTCGGGCCGTTCCTGGTCCGCAAGACCGCGAACGGCGACGTCTAACGGCGTCTAACGGCGTTTAACGACGTTCAACGGCGTTTAAGGCCGGGCATGATGCGTAGTGTCCAGGAGCCACGTCGATGCCACACAATGCCCATGCGAGATTTACAGAGTACGGCACGAATTTCCTCCCTGGTCCTGAAACGTTAAACGTCGTTAAACGTCGTTAAACGTCGTTAAACGTCGTTAAACGTCGTTAAACGTCGTTAAACGTCGT
>JACRIP010000621.1 GCA_016220045.1 Planctomycetota bacterium | reverse complement strand
GCATCTGCTGGTGCGCGCCTGGCTGCTGCGTGCGAGGTGCGGACTCGATCTACCCAGGATTGCAAGGTGCCGCGGGCCAAGTCCAGCCCACTGCGCAGACGGTTGTCACATCGGAAGACCTCGACTCGCGTCCACCGCCCGGTATGCAGGGCCAGCGTGGGAAGAAGCCGGTCGCGCAGGATGCAGGCCACGAGGCCATCGCGATACTCCTGGAGCAACTCCGACGTACCGTAACTGCGACCCGTAGTGGCCTCGGCCATGCCGAATGTAGCGAGCAGGGCGCCTTGACGCGCATCTGGGAGGACTCGAACCGAGAAGAGGCCAATCGCGTGCTGGCGGAGTTGTTCGGGGTCGTGCGAAGTGCCCAGGAGAGTTGCAGTGAGGCGGAAGAGTTGGTTGCAGCTCTCCTTACCATGGCAGGCACCCGCCAACCTGCGGCTTTGGAGCAGGCACTGATGCCCATCATCGAAGACCGCTCGCAGGGAACCGTGCTGAGGTGCTACTCGTTGCTCATTTTGGGACTGGTGCTTGACAAGGCGGCACTGCGACGCCGCATCGACCACCTGTGGCAGGAACTCCCCGAGTCTCCTGCGGGTTCGCTGACAAGCAACTTAACCCCCGAGCAGGGTGTATCGGCGACCGCGCTATGCGCGGTCTATCTTCGCCCGGTCAAACCGGGGGATCTACAGTCGTCCCGCCATGCCTGGTGGCGAATCTTTGGCTCCGAGCGTATGCGTCCCGGCCTGGAGTTTTACATCTTCCCAAGTTCGTGGTGGTGGATTAGTGGATTGGGGTGGAGAGAGTGGCACTTGGAGCACGTGCCCGCGCACGAATTGTTCTTGAGGCCGAGTCAGGCTGAGATCGGCGAGATCATCTCCAGGTCCCGGCGATTGAGGGGAAGCCACCCCGAAATCCTGCTTGCGGCGCTGGCATGGGTCTTGCCGACGGACGACCCCATGGCAGCGCGGTTCCGCGAGGAGGTATGGCTTGATCCTGATCCCAATTTTCAGCAGCTCGCGTTGGTGACCCTGCTGAAGAAAGACTCAGTCGAAGTGCGCCAATCGTTGCAGCGGATGCGGGCCAGCACCCCTCGCGAGCGGAAGGGGGATATCGACCAACTAGATTCCATTCTCAGGACGGCGGTGCGTAAGTAACCGGGATGTGCCCGTCCTACGAACGGGCGTTCACCGAGAAGTCGGTTTTCCAGAGAGTGTGCAATG
Organism: Planctomycetota bacterium; assembly: GCA_016220045.1. GTDB lineage: Bacteria > Planctomycetota > MHYJ01 > WSZJ01 > JACPWG01 > JACRIP01. The sequence goes on along the minus strand of JACRIP010000621.1, from coordinate 14,066 downwards.
CCCACACTTCGCCAATCGCTCCTCGTCACCAGCGCCACCGGCGCCGCCGGGGGCGACCTCTCGGGCACGTACCCCAATCCCGCCGTTGCCCAGGCGAGCGCCGCCTTCGCGCTCACGGGCGACATCAGCCCGGCGGCCATCGCCGCCGACCAGAACAACTACAACCCGGCCGGCCTCTCCGGCGCCGCCACGCTGCGGATCTCCGCCTCAACTGCGGTCGCAATCACCGGCCTGGCGGGCGGCGCTGACGGCCGCCTGCTCACGCTCTTCAACGTCGGCGCCAACAACATCACCCTCGCCGACGAGGGCGCCGGGAGCAGCGCCGCCAACCGCTTCGCCTTGACCGCCGACCTGGTGCTCGCCCCCGACGAGTGCTGCGTGGTGCAGTACGATGCGACCTCCTCCCGCTGGCGCGCCGTGGGCGCCGCACGCGTTCCGTACGGCAGCGCGGCGAACACCGTATGCCAGGGGAACGACGCACGCCTGTCCGACGCGCGCACGCCGAGCGGGTCGGCGGGCGGCGACCTCACCAGTACCTACCCGAACCCGACCGTCGCGAAGCTGCGCGGCAAGAACGTGCCCTCCCCCGGCGCGTCCGAGGACGGGAAGTTCCTGCAGTACGACAACGGGTCGAGCGCGTGCCTGTGGACCGCCGCCTCCAGCTCCGTCACCCTCGACAACGACATTTGCGAGGGCCGGCTGACCCTGACGACCGGCGTCCCCGTGACCACCGCCGACGTCACCGCCGCGGGCACGCTGTACTTCACGCCCTACCAGGGCAATCGCGTCGCGCTCTACGATGGCGCCGCGTGGGCGCTGGCGACCTTCACGGAACGATCCCTTGCGTTGACGCTGACCTCGGGCAAGAACTACGACGTCTTCCTCTACGACAACAGCGGAACCCTGACGTTGGAGTTGTCGGCGGCGTGGACCAACGATACCACGCGGGCCGATGCGCTCGCGCTCCAGGACGGCGTGTACGTCAAGAGCGGCGCCACAACCCGGCGCTACCTGGGGACGATTCGGGCGAGCGGGACAAACGTCACCGAGGACAGTGCGGCCAGGCGGTTTGTGTGGAATGCGTGCCAGCGGCTGCGGCGCAATCTGTTCCGACAAGAATCCACAGGTTCCTGGAGCTACAGCACGGCCGCATGGCGAGAAACGAATGGCACCACGAATCGGGTGGAGGTCGTTGTCGGACTTCTCGGTCCAGGCGTCATGCACTTGCACGTACACGGAGTGATCACTGCTTCTGGAAGTGGAACCGGATACAACGGCATCGGCGAGGATTCGACTTCTTCGCCCGTTGGCGGAATGATCGTAGCGGTGGCATCTTCCATCTCCGGATGGGGCGCCGGGATGTCAGGTGTCCTGGATAAGTCCGTGCCACTAGGGTATCACTACTATGCGTGGCTGGAGTACGGGAATGGCAATGCGACCAACGTATTCAACGGCGGCAGCATTGCAGGCCTGTCTGGAGGGATACTAGCCTAATGGCGATGCGCTGCGATCCCGTCCGCCTGACCGCCGAACTCCACGCCGCCGGAATCACCCCGGTTGCGCTCGTAGGCTGCCGCTCCGGCGGGCCGCTCGACACCCTCGGGTGGGCTGCCGGCCATCCGACCCCGGTCGAGGAGGCGACGGCAGCGCACGTGCTTGCGGCGCACGACCCGGAGCGCGCGGAGCGCGAACGCCGCGCCGCCATCGCCCGTCTGCGCGATCACCTCGCCGGGTGGGATGCCGCCACGCCGGAGCAGCGCTGCGCGGGGGTCAAGGACCTGCTCGCGTGGGTGCTGCGGGACGAGGCGGCCGGGTAGGTCGGGCCGAGGCCGCCGGACTTCCTAGGGTGAAGACCCTGCGGATGTCGCCTGAGGAGGCCGGCGCCAAACGCTCGCTTCGGGCTGAGGACACCTCGCATCGGGAATCGGGGCCGCCCTGCGGGACTCCCACAGGGGTGACCTCGCGGCGCAGGCCGGAAAGTCTGCGCCCCAAGGGTACCGAATGACGCGGAGGGCGGTAGGGAAGGCCTCGCACGTCGTGGTGCGGGGCGAGCCGGTCGCGGCCGGGTTGGCCGAGGACGGTGGACGGTGGACGGAGAACGCCCTGGGCGTCCCGCCAGAAGGCGGAACTACGAACGAGCCCGCGGGCCGCTCCGCCGCCGGTGGCCGGGGCGAGGCGCTTCCCCCTCCCCGCCACACGACCCCGCGCGCGCCTGTCCGCGCTCCCTGCATCCCCCCCCCCCGGCGACCCTGCGCCCGGATCCCCTCCCCGGACCCCGCGCGCCGCCCCCCGCTACTTCCCCCCGATCCGCTCCAGCGCCGCCCGTACCTCCGCCGCCCGCGCATGCTCCGGGAAACGCCCGAGAAACTTCCGGAAGTCCTCCGCCGCCTCGGCCGCCTGCCCCCCCTCCAGCCGCAGCCGCCCGCGCTCCAGCCACGCTTCCGCCACCCCCTCGTCAAGCGCCAGGACTTCTCCGTAGTCGGCGATGGCGCCGGCCGCGTTCTTGAGCTCCGCGTGCGCGCGCGCATGTTCGAGCAGCGCGGCACAGCGCTGGGCCGGCGCCTCCGCGACCGCCGCCGCCGCCCCCGCGTCGGCCAGCGCGCCCTTCGCGTCGCCGCTCGCCAGCCGCGCGATCGACCGCCGCGTCAGCAAGAGCGGCGATTGCGGCGCCAGCTCCAGCGCACGCGTCAGGTCGCCCTCGGCGCCCCCCCAGTCCCGCGCCGCCAGCCGCGCCTCCGCCCGGTCCGCCAGCGCCAGCAAATTGTCCGGCTCCGCCGCCAGCACCGCCCCCAGGTCCGCCAGCGCTCCCCCCGGCTCGCCCGCCGCGATCCGCGCCCGCCCCCGGTTGATCCGCGCCCGCCACAGCGTCGGATCGATCTCCAGCGCACGATCGTAGTCCTGCAGCGAACCCCGTACGTCCCCGGTCTCGAAGCGCACGATCCCGCGCCGGTGCAGCGCGTCCACGTTGAAGGCGTTCGCCTGCACCGCCCGGTCGAGGTCGGCGCGCGCCCCCGCCCAGTCGGGCGGCTCGCCCTTCATGAACAGGTACGCATGCAGCACCAGCGCGTCGTCGAGGAACGGATTCCGGTTGAGCGCGCGGTCGAGATCGGCGCGCGCCGCCGTCAGGTTCCCGGCCAGGAAGGCCAGCGCGCCGCGCGCGTGCGCCGTCACCCAGTCGCGGCCCGGGCCCGGGTCGAGGTCCGCGGCGCGCCCCAGATCCTCGGACGCCGCGCCGAGCGACGCGCGCGCCGCACGCGCGTTGGCGCCCGGCGTCGGACCGTGCGGCTCCAGGGCGGCCGCGGTCATGCGGTCTATGACGCGCGCCACGTGGATCTGGCCGCGCTCGTCGAGCGCGCGCTGCTTCTCGCCCAGGGTCGAGCGGGCGCGCCCGCGCTCGGCCCAGGCGTCCGCCAGCCCGTCGTCCACGGCCAGCGCCGCGTCGCACTGCTTGATCGCTTCGAGCAGGCTCTTCTTCAGTTCGGGCGCCAGCCCGGTCATGCGGCAGCGGTCGGCGATCGCCGCCTGCTCGCGCGCCGCCTTCACGTGCTCCTCCGCCCGCTCCCGGCGCGCCGCGATCTCCTCGCGCCGGCGCCGGTCGTCGTCGGCCGCGCGCGCGATCCGCTCCGCCTCCGCCCGCTGCGCCCGGTAGATCGTCCAGAACCAGCCGCCGCCGACCAGCGCCAGCGCGCTGACCGCCACGAAAGAGGTCTTGAGCGAATTGCGCCGGCTCCAGCGGACCGCCCGCGTGACGCTGCCGAGCGGCCGCGCCATGACCGGCTCGCCGCGCAGATAGCGATCGATGTCCGCGGCCATCTCCTCGCCGGACTGGTAGCGGCGCGCGCTGTCCTTCTCCATCGCCTTGAGGCAGATGGTCTCCACGTCCTTCGAAATCGTGGACTTGAGCTTGCGCGGCATCTCGGGTTGATTCTGTACCACCGCGATCACGGTCTGCAGCACGCTGTCGCGCTCGAACGGGCAGCGCCCGGTGAGCATCGTGAAGAGCACCGAGCCGAGGGAGAAGACGTCGCTGCGCCCGTCGATCAGGTGATGCAACCCGTTGACCTGCTCCGGGGACATGTAGTTCGGCGTGCCCATGACGAATCCGGTGGCGGTGAGGTTGCGGGCGTCCCGGACCTGCTTGGCGAGGCCGAAGTCCATGAGATAGGCCTTGCCTTCGTTGGCGATCAGGATGTTGGAGGGCTTGACGTCGCGATGGATGATGCCCTGGCCGTGGGCATAGTGCAGGGCGCGCGCGACGTCGCGCACGTACTCCATGAGCCGGCGCTCGTCGATCGTGGCGATGATCTCGTCGAGGGTACGGCCTTTCACGTACTCCATGGTGAAGTAGGTGCGGCCTTCGTGGACGCCGACGTGGTAGATCTGGATGATGTGGGGGTGGCGCAGGTGAGCGGCGGCCTTGGCTTCGCGCTGCAGGCGCTCGACCTCTTCCGGCCCGGCCTGGTCGCCGGAGAGCAGCATCTTGAGCGCGACTTCGCGGTCGAGCTCGCGGTCGAGCGCGCGGAAGACGACGCCCATGCCGCCGCGGCCGAGCTCGCCGAGCAGCGTGTACTTGCCGAAGGGGCGGCCGGTGACCTCGCCGCGCGCGACCCGGGAGCTGTGGCCGGGCGGGCGCGAGGGGTTCTTCTCGGGCATACGAATAGTACCTGATGCGACCCGGGGGGCCGGGGCGGAGAAGGGCCGGGAGGGAGCGACCGCGACCGTCGCACCCGGGAATCCGGCCCGCAAGGTACACTCGGCGGAGGCGAGGTGTCAATCAGGATCCTGTTGATTCGCCGCGCGGTCGCGCCTAGAATGGCGCCGCATTTCCGATTCAACGTCGAACGTGAGAGGTCCGGTCATGACCCGTATGATCCTGGTCCTGGGAGTGCTGGCGGCGGCGGCCGCGGCGTTCGGCCTGTTCTCCTGCGAGAAGGTCGATGCGGTGAAGAAGGACATCCAGAAGCAGATCGACGGCGGGGGCGGGAGCGGCGCCGCGGGCGGTGCCGGCGGCGGCGAGGGCGCGGCGCAGGCCACGCCGAGCGCCACCATCCAGTCCTACAAGGACGCGATCGCCAAGCAGGACTGGGAGAAGCTCTACGGCCTGATGTCGGCGGAGTTCCAGCGGCGGACGCTGGCCGAGGTGGACCGCATGAAGAAGGTGCTGGCCAGCGGCAGCGACGCCGAAAAGAAGGCGGTCGTGGAACGTATCCGCAAACTGGGTATGACGCCGGAGGAGTTCGCGCAGGCCGACGCGGACAAGCTGGCGGTGCGCGAACTGGCGCAGGAGGTCCTCGAGAAGAGCACGCGGCTGCCCACGGCCGTGCGCGACGTCAAGGGGATCAAGATTACGGGCGACCGGGCGACGGTGGACTTTGTGGACGAGGCGGGGGCGACCGGCACGCTGAAATTCGTCAAGGAGTCGGGCGTGTGGAAGGTGGGGGAGTAGGCGTGGGCGGTCTGGCGGGCCGGACGGCGATCGTGACCGGCGGGTCGAGCGGGATCGGCCGGGCGATCGCCCTACGGTTTGCGGGGGCGGGGGCGCAGGTGACGGTCGCGGCGCGCGGGCGCGCGCGTTGCGAGGAGACGGTGCGCGAGATCGAGCGGGCGGGCGGGCGGGCCTGCGCCGCGGCGGCGGACGTCGCGTGCGAGGCGGACGTCGAGCGGCTGGTGGCGGAGACGGTGGCGCGCTGGGGCGGTCTCGACCTCATGGTCGCCAACGCCGGCATCGGCGTCTGGGGTCCGGCGGAGGAGCTCGCGCTCGCGGACTGGGAGCGGGTGCTCGCGGTCGACCTGACGGGCGTTTTCCTGTGCGCGCGCGCCGCCTTTCGGCAGATGCGGCGGCAGGGGCGCGGCGGGACGATCCTCGCCGTCGCGTCGGTCGCCGGCGTCGACGCCTGGTCCGGGACCGCGGCCTACAGCGCCGCCAAGTTCGGCGTGCGCGGCTTCATGAAGGCGCTCTCGGACGAAGGGGAGGAGCACGGGATTAAGGTAAGCACCGTGTGTCCGGGGATGGTGGACACGCCGATGATCGGGGCCGAAGGGGAGGAGAAGGCGGAGCTGATCGCGCCGGAGGACGTGGCCGACGCGGCGCTCTACCTGGCGACCCTGGGCCGGAACGTGGTGGTGCACGACCTGGTGCTGGACCGGCGCGGGTCGGGGAGGTAGGGCGCGGATGGATGGGCGATTGTCGATTGTCGAATGTCGATTGTCGATTGGAGATTGGAGATCTGGGAGTGACGCATCCGACGGGCAGGCACGCGGTGCTCTTTGGTGGGCCCTCCACCACGTCGGGCTTACGCCCGGTACCCAAACGGCCCATGATCGGCAGGCAGTTGGTCGGTGGCCGGTTTCAGAGCTGGCCCTGAACACAATACGTTGGCGACAGCGCGGCGTAATTTCTAGAACGCCATCGGAGACCCCAGCACCAGGGATCCAATCGCCAATCGCCAATCGACAATCCCCCGCGCCCCCCGGCGCCTACGCCAGCCCCCAGTGCGCGAGGAACTCCGGCTCGTCGATCGGCACCAGCAGGTCCGGCCGGAACAGGGTCTTGATGACCGGCTCCGGGACCTTCTCGACCTCCGACGTGGTCGGGATGTGGGTGACGTAGCGCTGGATCAACTGGTTGTCGGTGCACTCGTAGTAGGTCCAGGCCTCGCCCTTGCCCGGGATGAACTGCGCGCTCTTGTAGTAGCGCATGAAGAATCCTCCTGCGCCGGGCGTCGCGGGACGTGGGTACCCGCGGCGCGACGGCGCGTCCGTCAAATGGACGCCACCGGAAGTTGAGTCAGGTCCGCGACCGCGAGCGGCTCTTTCTGCCGGAAGCCCTCGCCGTAGCGCGCGCCGATCAGGAGCCCGTGGGCGCGGCCGACGGTCTCGATCCAGTCGTAGACGCGCTGCGACGGGCCGTAGGCTTCGGCCGGTCCGGGCGGCGAGCCGAACTGCGACGCGTAGCAGCCGACGGCGGCGAGTTTCTGCGCGTAGTGCGCGCCGACGTCCACCACCAGGGTGGGCGGGTCGGGCTGGCCGAAGATCGAATAGAGCAGCTTGAACGGGCGATGGGGTGTTCCCCCGATCCGCAGCCGGCGCAGGCCGGCGAGAAAACAGGCGTCGTAGACCAGGCGCGTCGCCGCGGCGTGGTCCGGATGGCGCTGCTCGGCGAAGGGCAGGATCACGACGCGCGGGCGCAGGCGCCGGAGCACGCGCGCGACCGCGAGACGCGCGGCGCGCGTGGGCTCGACCTCGGTGTCGGGCAGCCCGAGATTGAGCCGCACGGCGAGTCCGAGGATGCGCGCCGCCGCGCGGGCTTCGCGCGCCCGGAGCGCGGGCGTGCCGCGGGTGCCGCGCTCGCCGCGGGTGAGGTCGAGCACGCCGACGCGGCGTCCGAGCGCGACCTGTTTCGCGAGCGTGCCGCCGCAGGTGATCTCGGCATCGTCCGGATGCGCCGCCACGGCGAGCACGTCGACGCCCGCGGAGGCGCGCGCCGCGCCGGGCGCGGATTCCGGCGCCGGTCGCCGGTCCGACTGCGATTTCGCCGTGGCCATGGAGCGCCTCCCCGCCAAAGCGGACATTCAAGAGCAAAGCCCCCGGATACGCAACCAAAACCTGCCCGAAGGAGTCATCATGCCAGCCGCGCTCCGCTATACGCTCTCCCTGCTCCGGCCGCGCACCCACCTGGTGGACGTCGAACTGGAGGTGCGCGGGCTCTCCGCCGGGCCGTTCGACCTCGCGATGCCCGCGTGGACGCCCGGCTCGTACAAGATCCGCGATTTCGCGCGCAACGTGCAGGAGCTGGCGGCCGCGGACGCGCGCGGGCGGCGGCTGGCCGCGACCAAGCGCGACAAGGGCACGTGGCGGATCGAGCGCGGCGCGGCGGAGGGCGGAACCGTGCGCGTGCGCTACCGCGTCTACGCGAACGACCTGTCGGTGCGCACCAGCCACGTCGACGAGGACCATGCGTGGCTGTGCGGTGCCGGGCTCTTTTTTTACATCGCGGGACGGCCGGAGCTGCCGGCGACGGTGCGGGTGCGCGCGCCGCGCGGGTGGCGCACGGCGACGGCGCTGCCCCCGGCCCCGGGCGGCGGCGGCTTCGCCGCGGCGGACTACGACACGCTGGTCGACTCCCCGCTCGAGGTCGGACGGTTCGAGCTCCATGAGTTCGCCGTGCGCGGCCGGCCGCACCGGCTGGCGATCCACGGCGCGGGCAACCACGACCCCAAGCGCATCGTCGCGGACCTCAGAAAAATCGCCGAGGCGGAGGCGGAGCTCTTCGGGGGCTTGCCGTATGCCGACTACCTCTTCGTGCTGCACTTGCACCCGGAAGGCGGCGGCGGGCTGGAGCACCGCGCGTGCTGCGCGCTCCAGTTCCCGCGCTTCGGCTTCCGGCCGCGCGACAAGTACGAGGGCTTTCTCTCGCTCTGCGCGCACGAACTCTTCCATCTGTGGAACGGCAAGCGCATCCGGCCGGCGGTGCTCGGGCCGTTCGGGTATCAGCAGGAGGCGTATACGCGCGCGCTCTGGGTGGTGGAGGGGATCACGAGCTACTACGACAAGCTGATCCTGCTGCGCGCGGGGCTGATCGACGCGCCGGCCTATCTCAAGAAGTGCGCGGAGGCGGTGCAGCGGCTGCTGGAGACGCCGGGTCGGCTGGTGCAGCCGGTGGACGAGGCGGGCTTCGACGCGTGGATCCGGCTCTACCAGGCGCACGAGCACACGCCGAACTGCACGGTATCGTACTACGAGAAGGGTCAGGTGGTCGGGTGGTTGCTGGATCTGAAGCTGCGGGCGCTGACGCGCGGGCGGCGTTCGCTGGACGACGTGATGCGGCTCCTGTGGAACGAGTACGGGAAGCCGGACCGCGGGTACGAGGAGGAGGCGGTGCGGGCGGCGGCGGAGCGGGTGGCGGGGCGCGACCTGGGGGCGTTCTTTGCGGAGCAGGTGAGCGGGACGCGCGACCCGGACTGGAACGCCTATCTGCGGCCGTTCGGGCTGGCCTGGACGAGCACGGCGGCGGGCTCACCCAAGCCCTGGCTGGGCGCGCGGGTGGAAAAAAAAGGCGAGACGGGGACGGTGGCGGGGGTGGCGCCGGGCGGGCCGGCGGAGCTGGACGGGCTGGCGGCGGGGGACGAGATTGTCGCGCTCGACGGGTACCGGGTGAACGGGGAGGGCTGGGAGAAGCGGCTGGAGGACCTGGCGCCGGGCGCGTGCGCGGTGCTGACGGTGTTCCGCAAGGACGAGCTGCGCGCGGTGCCGGTGACGGTGGGGGAGCGGGCGGCGGCGGCGGGCGCGATCGTCCGGCGCGCGGGCGCGGGGGCGGCGGCGCGGCGGCTGCGCCGCGGCTGGCTCGGCGCGACGGACGGCGTTTGACGACGTTTAACGGCGTTCAACGGGGTTTAACGTCGTCTAGCGACGTTTGACGACCCTAGAGGATTCTTGACGTCGTTTTGCGACGGTGGACTGGGTGAAGGGCCGCGAACCGTCATCCGGCCGACAGGCGACCGTGGGGGACGTTGAATCCCGTGAACGCCGTAGACGAGGTCAAACGCCGTTGAACGCTGTTGAACGTCGTTAAACGCCGTTACCCGGGGTCGTATGCGGAGGCGGTGATGAAGCACTGGCCGGCGACGTAGAGGAAGAAGAGGAGGGGGCGGGCGGCGGCGAAGGGGAAGCGGAAGCGATTGACGGCGAGGACGCCGTCGGAGAGCAGGAAGAGGGTGGCGCCGATCGGGGCGAGGAGGGAGTGGTCGGCGTGGCCGCGGGCGACGGCGCCGGTGCACATCGCGCAGATGGCGGCGACGTAGGCGGCGACCGGGAGCTTGAGCGTGCCGAGGCCGGGCCAGAGGAGGGCGAGGACGCCGGCGGCGAAGGCGAGGTAGCCGGCGGCATAGGGCAGCGATGCCGTTACGGACGCCGCCGGCGCGCCGGAGAAAAAGGCGGCGACGTAGCAGAGGTGCGCGACCAGAAAGCTGGCGAGGCCGGCGAGAAAGCGGTCCGCGGGGAGCATGAGAAAGACGTCGCCGGCGAGCGAGAAGAGGAGGCCGGCGGCGAGCAGGGCGCGGCGGGTTTCGTCGCGCGCGGAGCCGAGGGAGAAGAGCGCGAAGAGGAGCAGGCAGACGGGCAGGGGTTTGGTGGCGTACATGCCGCGGCGGGCGCCGCGGGCTTCGGCGACGACGTAGGCGATGGCGGCGGCGGCGACGGGCAGGCCGACGCAGGGGAGGAAGGCCGCGGTCGGCGAGATCATCCGGGTGGACTCCTGGGATGGAGGAGGGCGCGGCCGGCCACCCTACGCGAGCGCGCGCGCCTTGTCAACTCTGCGGCGCGCGGCGAAGAAACCCTTGGCGAATCGGCCGGGCGAGGCTACAATCCCCGGCGTGATGGGGTGAATCCCCTGGGAGGCACGAATGCAGGCGCGGCGGGCGCAGGCGGGGGGGCCTCCCGGGCATGCGAGGAGCGACCGATGACCGGTCCGAACGACGGTCCCGGAGCCGGGGCGCTGGTCCTGGTCGTGGATGACGAGCGCACGCAGCGCATCCTGACGCGGGACATGCTGGAAAGCTGCGGCTGCCGGGTCGAAGAGGCGGCGGACGGCGCGACCGCGGTCGCCATTCTCGCCGACCATCCGGTGGACCTGTTGGTGGTCGACTGGCAGATGCCGGGGATGTCGGGGGAGAGCGTGGTCCAGTGGGCTCAGGTCGCGGCGCCGCGGACGCCGATCCTCCTGGTCACCGGCTGGGGCGAAATGCTCAAGGAAGCCGACGCGGCGCCCCCGGGCTGCGCGGCGGTGTTGACCAAGCCGGTGAACCGCGACGTCTTCTGCGAGCACGTGCGGCGGCTCCTGCCCGGGCGCTGAATTGTGCACGAATTCCGAAAAGCGGCTTGACGAACCGGTTTTTCGGCGTATACTTTACAGCGCAAAGTGAGTCTGACCTCTGACCCCTGACGCGAGGGAAGGACGCATGCTGGACCGTCGGGCCACCGAGGACTTGCGGGTGATCCGCACGCTGATGGAACGGTCGGCGACGTACGAACTGCTCTCGGCGCGGGCGGGCGTGGGGGCGGGGGCGATGGCGCTGGCGGGCGCCGGATTCCTCGCGCTCACGCGCCGGACGGACGCCGAGAGCTGCGGGCTGGTGTGGGCCGGCGTGTTCCTGGCGTCGCTGGCGAGCACCGTCTGGTGCGTGATCCAGCGCGGCCAGGAGCGCAACGAGCCGGTCTGGTCGCCGCAGGCGCGCGCCGTAGTCACCGCGCTCCTGCCGCCCTTCCTCGTCGGCTGGACGCTCTCGGTGTTTTTTTTCGCGCGCGGGGAACACCTGCTCCTGCCCGGCGTGTGGATGCTCTGCTACGCGTGCGGGGCGCTGGCCACGGCGACCTACGCGCCGGAGCCGATCCGCGGTCTCGGGCTGGCCATGCTCGGATTCGGCACGCTTACCCTGGCGCTGCCGCCCGCCTACGGCAATCTGATGATGGGGATCGCCTTCGGGTTCGGCCATCTCGCGCTGGCGGCGGCGCTCGAGCGGCGCGACCGACGCGTCCCCGCCGACACCCCCGCCGCGTCCCCCCTGCCCACGGGCTGGCGCCTGCTGCGCGGCGGCGCGCGCGACGGCGACCCGGGAGGCCGCGCATGAGCGTCCCGCTGGAACACGTCTTCGGGCTCGAACCGCTCCTCCACGAGCGCAGCCGGCTTGCCATCGTCTCCGCCCTCGCCGCCTGCCGCGAGGCCGCCTTCGGCGAACTCAAGGCCCAACTCGCACTCACCGACGGCAATCTCAGCGTCCACCTGCGCGCCCTGGAGTCCGCCGGGTACGTGACCCTCACCAAGGAGTTCGCCGGCCGGCGGCCGCGCACCACCGCGCAGATCACCCCGCGCGGTCGCACCGCCTTCGCCGCCTACCTCGCCCACCTCGAAGGGATCGTCGCCGGCGCGCGCGCCCCCGGCCGCTCGGTCGGCTAGCCCCTCCCGCTTCCGGTCGTCCTGTCCCCTTTTTTTTCGCCAACGGCTTTGTCCTGCAAAGTTCATGGTTTGAAGGAGTCTCCAATGGAGGTCGTGACCGCGTCCGCGTTGGGGATGTGCTTCGGCGTGCGGGATGCCATTGCGCTGGCGGAGGCGCTGGCGCAGCAGGGGCCGGTGGCGATTCTGGGGGAGCTGGTCCACAATCCGCAGGTGGTGGCGGAGCTGGAGGAGCGGGGCGCGCGGACGGTGGGCGCGCCGGAGGAGCTGGTGCGGCGGCTGGCGGCGGGGGGCGCGGCGACGGGGGCGGATGGGGCGGATGGGGCGAAAGGGGGAGGGCCGTTGGCGGGCGCGGGCGCGGCCGCGTCCGCGGACGCGCCCGGGGCCGAGGTCGATCCGGCGGCGCGGCTGCTGATCACCGCGCACGGCACGTCGAACGCCGTGCGCCGGCAGCTTGCCGCATCCGGCCGGCGCGCCTTCGATGCGACCTGCCCGCTGGTGGAGCGCGCCCACCGTGCGGCGCTCGTGCTCGCGGCCGAGGGTCGCCATGTCGTGGTCCTGGGCCGCGCGGATCACGTCGAAGTGCGCGGGTTGATCGGGGATCTCCCGGAGGCGACGGTCGTGTCCGACGAGCGCGACCTGGACGCGCTGGCCGGGCGCACGCGGCTGGGCGTGATCGCGCAGACCACCCAGCCGGTCGACCACGTGCTGCGCCTCCTCGCCCGCCTGCGCGCGCGCCTCCCGCACGCGGACGTGAAATTCGTGGACACCGTCTGCGCGCCGACCAAGGACCGGCAACTCGCGGTGGCGGAGCTGGTGAGTCAGGTGGATGCCGTGATCGTGGTTGGTGGGCCGGAGAGCAACAACACGCACAAACTGGTGGCGCGGGTGCAGGCGTTGGGGCGGCCGGCGTGGCGCGTGGCCGCGGCGGAGGAACTGCGGCCCGAGTGGCTGCGCGGGTGTCGGCGGGTGGGGCTGACGGCGGGAACCTCGACGCCCGACGGGGTGATCGAGGCGGTGCGGCGGCGGTTGGAGGCGCTGGAGCCGGCGGCGGGGCTGCGTTCCGCCTGATCCGGCCGCGCCGCGACCTCAGGCGAAGACCAGCTTCCGCGCCTTGTCGCGGTAGAACTTCGCGCCCTCCATCGCCTCGGTCCAATTGCCGTCCTGGACCTTGCCGGTGACCCGGCCGGGCACGCCCATGACGACGGACTTGGGCGGGACGTCCATCCCCTCGGTGACCACGGCCCCGGCGGCGATGACCGAGCCCTCGCCGATCTTGGCGTGCGCCAGCAGGATGGCGCCCATGCCGATGATGCAGCGGTCGCCGATCGATTTGCAGTGGATGATGGCGCCATGGCCGATCGTGACAAAGGAGCCGATGACGAGGTCCTCGCCGAGGTAGGGATGGAGCATGGCGAGGTCCTGGATGTTGGTGCTGTCGCCGACGACGATGTGCGCGTCGTCGCCGCGCAGCACGGCGTTGAACCAGATATTCGAGCCGGGGCCGAGGGTGATGCTGCCGACGATGGCCGCGGTCGAGGCGACGTAGATGCCGCCGACGTCGCGCATCGTGGCGTTCGTGCCGTGCGGCACGACGATCTTGCGGGTTCCGCTTTCCATGGCTCCTCCCTGCAACGGTCGCATGATACCGGGAAGCGGGGCCGGCGGGCAAGGCTATTCCGGCGCGGTGTGCAAGACCGCCGCGCCCGGGTGCATGTCCGCTTCTGCGGGACAAGAACGAAACCACAGAGACACAGGGCGGCGGCGCCGCAGCCGAATGGTACCCTCGATGGCGCCGGATTGTAGATTTCGGATTGCGGATTGCGGATTGCCGAATGTCGATTGTCGATTGTCGAATCCCCAAGCGACTCCTGGGAGCGGGCGTCCTCGCCCGCGCCGCCGGGTCTGAGGGGTTGCGTTGCTCGCTGGGAGCCGTCGCGGGGGGCGTCGGGCAGAATCGTCGCGAAAGAGCACGATTCCAGGGATTAGTAGCACAGAGGCACAGAGACGACGACGGGAACGAGGAGGAGACCGTTCCGCGCCCGAGAGCGTGGTGCCGGACACGAGTACCGGTGATGAAGGCGCGGAACGGCCTCCTCCTCGTTCCCGTCGTCTCTGT
>JACRIP010000620.1 GCA_016220045.1 Planctomycetota bacterium | reverse complement strand
CGGAGCAGATCGGCGCGGACGAGAGCGTAGGCAAGGGTGGCGGTCGCGGCGGCGAGGCCCGCGGCGGCCGAGTGGCTCTACACCGGCGCAGCGAAAGAAACGTAATCGGCGGGGCGCGCCCGCGTAGAGCCAGTCGTCGGGAGCCCGGCACCGGTGGCGTTCGCCGGCGGCCGCGATCGCGCTCCCTGGGAAGGAGGTACCATGCAGGCGAACAACAACCGGTGCGCCCGGCGGATGACGGGGTGGGTGGGGTTCCTCGCGGGCGCGGCGCTCTTCGTCGCGGTCCCCGCGCGCGGGGGGGCGGATGCGATCCGCATGAAGAACGGCTCGGTCTTCACGGGGACGGTCGCCCTTGACGAGGAGGCTGCCGACTCCGTGGCGCTCTACACGGAGGGCGGGCGGATGGTGTTCGAGAAGCGGCTCGTGGCGAGCGTCGCGGTCGTGGGTGGGGTCTGCGGGACGGACTCGTCCGTGCCCGCGGCCTGTGCCGGCGAGGCCGCGGGGGAACACCGCTGGGTCGCCGAAGTCGGCCCGGGCGGCGTGTCGCGCCGGGTCTTCGAGGAGCGGCTGCTGGAGCAGGCGCTGCGCGTGCATCGCGTGCCGAGCGACCTGGCGGAAGCGGAGCGTGCGGCCGTGCTCAACGCGCTCGTCGCGGACCTGGCGGCGCGTGAGGAAATGCGCGGGGGCGCGCCCGGCGCCACCCCGGCCGTGACGGCGCGCCACGCCGCCACGGGGGCGCCGCTCGCGCCGCCGCCGTGCGCCGCCGGCGGGGAGACCGGCTCGGCAGCGGACGTCGTCTGCCTCACGGCGAGCGCCGCCGCCGCGGACTGCGCGGCGCTCACCCCCGGTGTATCCCCGAGTTCGGCGGGCGATCAGGCGGCATCTCCGGGCGCCGGGGTGCGCGTCCACTTCCATGCGTGGCCGTGTGCCTGTGGGCGTCCGGCGCCGCTGCGCACGCCCGGCCGCTGCGACGGGTGTCTGGGGCGCGACCTCGCGGCGCGCCCGGTCCTGCGGGAAGCGCGGTTGCGCGAGCGCGAGCGGCAGGAGGAGGAGCGGGAAGCGAATCTCGCGGCCGCGCAGCGGGCGCGGGAGGCGCGGGATGCGGGTCCGGCGGGGTTCGCGTCCGCCCCGGGCGGCGGCGGATCGGGCGCGGGCGGCGCGCGCACGGTCTCGTCGGTGGCGAAGAGCTGCGGCCGCTGCGGCGCCGCGGTGTCGCCCGCGTCGCGCGTCGGCCAGGCCTGCCCGCACTGCGGCGCGGTGTGGGGCGCGGAGCGCTGGGTCCAGGGGCCGCGGTTCGGCTGGTAGGGCGTTGGCCGTAACCCGCCGGGCCTGGCGCGGGGCGGGGGAGAGACGGCGGGGGCGGGAGGCGGGGCGCCGCCAAGCGGACGCCAGGCGGGCGTGCCGCCCGGTTGGGCCCGCCGCCCCCGCTGCCCACCCGCGCTGCCTTCCAGTGTCCCGGCGACGCCAGTCCCCCAGGTTGGCGATCGGGGCGGGCCCCTGCGTCCAGCGAGGAACTGTTCTGATCAGCGTGGCCAGGACACCAGCCCTGAAAAAAGCGCGTAGGCTGTGGCCCTTCGACGCAGGCGAGGACGCCTGCGCCAGAAATGATCGCTGCGAGCACGTCCATTGTGGTGCGGGCGTCCCCGCCTGCGCCGCACCCGCGGGCCGGACTGCCTGCCGAGCCAATGCCCGGCGCGCTTGCTCCAGGACCAACGCGTCCCCGCCTCCGCGACAACGCGCACGTCGCCGCGCCGTCAGCCGGGACCCCGCTCGCGTTTCCGCGAAAAGAATGCGGAAGATTCGGTCAATCGCCCGGGGGCCGGAGCGTAGGAGCGGGTGGAGACCCATGCGCCCCTTCTCGTCGCCGAGTCCCCATTCGGAGAATCGCCATGACTCCCGCTCGCCCCCCGCTCGTCTGCCTGCGCGACCCCGCGCACCCCATCACCCTGCCGCCCGTGCTCATCCTGGCGCTGGGCGGAAGCGGCCTGGCGATGGCCGTGCGCTTCCTCCGCCGCGTCGCCGCCCTGCTCGGCCCGCTGGCGCCGGTGCGCATCCTGGCCGCCGACACCGACGCGAACGAGCCCGCGCGCCTCCTGCTCGGGCCGCACGAGTATTGCAACCTCGGCGGCTTCGACGCCGGCGCCGTGCTGCGGAATCTGCGCCAGTACCCACGCATCGCCGAGTGGTGGCCGGAAAGCCTGGTCGCCGGCAACATCTACCGCGGCTCCAAGCAGAAGCGCCCCATCGGGCGCCTCGCCCTCCACTGCCACATCGGCGACCTGCTGCTCAAGCTCGAGGCCCAGATCCGCGCCCTCTTCACGCTGCGCACGCGCACGGAGGAGGAGCGGCTGCGCGCCGCCGGCCTGAGCGTCCTCCCCGGGGAGGTGCTGGTGTACATCCTCGGGTCGTCCTGCGGCGGGACCGGCGCAGGCATCGCCCTGGACCTGGCCTTCGTCGTCCGCCACCTCTTGAGCCGCCTCGGCGCCGGCCGGGTGGTCCGGGTCAACGGCGTCTTCGCCCAGCCCAATGCCTACCTGCCCGACCTCAAGAACGAGTTCCAGCGCCGGCGCGTCCAGGCCTCCGCCTATGCCTGCCTGCGCGAAATCAATCACTTCCAGGACGTCCGCCATCTGCCCCAGGTGCGCCTCTGCCTCTCCGCCGACGAACCCGCGTACCGGCCGGAGACGGCGCCGTTCGACTCCATCGCGCTCGTCGACCTCGAGAACCGCCGGGGCGAATGCCTAAGCGGAAAGGCCGCCCTGTTCGACATGGTCGCCGCCCACCTGGTGCTCGAGACGCTGGTCCAGCACGGGCTCCAGGCCCACGCGGACAACCTGGAGGATGTCGCAGGGCAGCGCGCCCGCGGCCGGCTCCTGAGCTTCGGCTCGTTCGGCGTCGCCGAACTGAGCTTCGCCGCCGACCCCGTGATCCAGAGCTGCGGCGCGCGCCTGGCGGCCGAGCTGGCCCACACCCTGCTGCAGCGGACGACCCCGAAGCCCGCCGGCCCGGACGGGCGCACCCCCCTCATCGACGCGGTCGAGCGCTTCCTCGCCGACCACAAGCTCGCGGCCCCGGACGCCGAGCCGCTGTACACCCGGCTCCGCAGCGCCGGGGCGCCGG
>JACRIP010000617.1 GCA_016220045.1 Planctomycetota bacterium | reverse complement strand
GCGGACGCCGCGCGTGCTGCGGCGGGGGAGGGGGAGCGCGCCGGTGCGGACGCGGTGGGCGCTGCGGCGGGGGAGGGAGCGGGAGCTCTGGGTGGTTCGGACCTGCCCTCTCCCCTGCCCTCCCCCGCTGCGGCGGGGGAGGGGGACCGTGCGGGTGCGGACGCCGCGCGTGCTGCGGCGGGGGACGGTGCGGGTGCGGGGGGTGGTTTGTGCTGCGGCGTCGGGGCGCTCGCCCTGGCGGCGTGGATCGCCGTTGCGACCGGGTGCCTCGACGTCGGCAGCGGACCGGAGGCGATGGTGGCCGCGCTCGGGGTGTGGGTCGGGGTGTACTTCCCGCTGGTCTTCCTCGGCCTGCCCGCGCGGCCGGTGCGGCTGCGCTGGGGCTTGCTCGGCGGGATCGTCGCCTACCTGGTCCACGGGTACGTGGACTTCGACGCCTACGAGCCGCAGGTCGCGACCGCGGCGTGGCTGGCGGCAGGCGCCCTGGTCGGGCTCGACCGGTCGGGTCGGCTGGCGACGCGCACCATGTGGTCGCCGGGTCGCGGCGCGCGCATCGGCCTCGGCGTCGGGCTGGCGGCCGCGTTGCTCGCGATCGCGCTGGTCGGCGCGCCGCTGACGGCGCGCACGCGGCAGGCGGACGAAACGGCCGCGTTGGCGCGCGAGGCACGCGCCCGCGACCCCTACGAGGAAGCGCGGTTGTGGGAGCAGGTGTGCGAGCTCGCGCCGGCGAATCCGGCCTCCTGGTACGACCTGAGCTGTGCCCGGCACCAGCAATGCCTGGCGGCGCAGGACATGAGGTCTTCGCCGGAGGCGTTGGACGAGCTTTTCGCGCGCTGCCTGGCGGCGCTCGACGCGGCGCGCGAGCGCGAGGGGCCGTCGGCGGCGCTTGAGCACGTGCGCGGGCTCTTCCTGGAGGACCACGCGCGGCGGGCGCAGGCGGCGGCGGCTCAGGCCCAGAGCACGTTCGATCGGCAGGCTTGGGACGCGCGCGCGACCGCCGGCTTCGACGCCGCCCTCGTCGCCTACGGCCGGGCAGTCGAACTCTACCCGGCGCGGGCGCAATACCGCCTGCGTTACGGCCTGCTGTTGCGGGAATGGAAGGGGGACCGGGCCGGGGCGCGCGCGCAATTCCGGCAGGCGCTCCACGCGTCGGAGGAGAACCCGCTCGACCGGCTGCGCCTGGCGCCGGCCGAGGCGGAAGCGCTGCGCGCGTGGCTCCAGAAGGAAGGCAGGTAGGGTGGGGGCGCGGCGGATCAGCGGTCGACGTCGTTGAGCCGGTCGCTGGCGCCGGATTCGAGCGCGTTGGCCGCGGCGCGTTCCTTCACCTCGCGCAGGTTGATCTCGCGCGTGGAGGTGACGAAGAGCCACTTGCCGGTGGCGCGCAGCACCGGGTCGCCGGCCTCGTTCTTGCCGAATTGCAGCCGCGTCAGCCGGGCGCTGACCGGCTCCGTGACCTTCACGCCCTCGAGGTTCTCGAGCGTGAGCGTGGGTCCGTCGATGCGCAGCTTGGCCTTGATCGTTTTCGCGAAGGCGATCTCGCCCGAGCCGGCGCTCACGCGCGATTCGGCGGAGTTGGAAATGACGATCGAGTTGCCGGTCTTGACGATGCGATCGAGGTGGGCCAGCGTCGCCGTGCCCGCGTCGCCGACCTTGATGTTGAGTTCGTCGAGCGCGGCGCGGACTTCGGCGCCGGTGGTCTGCGCGTTCGGGTAGGCGGAGAGGGCGCGGATGACCGCCGAGAGCGGTTCCTCGCCGGAGGCGCGGGCGCCATCGACCGCCTGGACCAGGTCGGCGGTGCGCAGCGTCGGGACTACGGAATCTACCGGACGCGTCGTCTGGGCGACCGCGCTGGTGGCGGACAGGAATACGACGGCAAGCACCCACCCGATCCCCGCTGCCCGACCGTGCCGCATCCTGTTCATGGGTTCAACCTCCTCACCAAACCGGTCGTATCGGGAGCGCTGAATCGCAAACCCGATGCCGGTCGCGGTCCGTGTGACTTCCGCGCCCGGCCTCCCGAGCGCTTGCGTAACTCTATCTACTTCATCGTGTTGTAGATCGCAAGAGAATCCTGCGGCCAGGGCGGGGGCGGGGAGGTCGCCGCGGCGGCCCATCCAAGGAATTGGAATCGGGGGCGGCGATCCAGAAATCGGGAGGGCCGGCGGCGGGGAGCGGGGTGGTGCTCAGCCGCGCAGAGCGGTTTGCCAGATGTCGGCGAGGCCCTGGTCGAGCGGGACCTCAGGGACGATACCGAGCACGGACTTCATCCGCAGGTTCTCGCCGCGCAGGTCGCCGGCGGAGGAGGGGGAGTCCGTCGAGAAGAGGGGAGTGCGCCCGACGAGGCGGCCGATGCGCTCGCCGAGGTCGCGGATGGAGGTGGTTTCCTCCCCGGCGAGGTTGATGATTTCCGGTTCGGTGAGCTGGACGGCGGCGGCGATGGCGCGCGCGACGTCGCGGCTGTGGATCGGGGTCAGGCGCAGCCCGTCGGCGCCCTGCAGGCGTAGGGGGATTCCCTCGGCGACGGAGCGGAAGAGGCGGGGGACGAGGCGGTTGCGCTGGCCCGCGCCGTAGGGATGGAACAGGCGCAGGGCGACGGTCGGGAAACAGCTCTTGAACTGGGCGAGGAGCTGTTCCGCGGCGGCGTGGGTCCAGGCGGCGAAATCGAGCGGGCGCGCGGGGGCGTCCTCGCGGAGGTGGCTACGGCTTAGGCCGTAGACCTCGGCGGCGGAGCCGAGGACGAAGACGCGGACGCCGGCGCGGCGGGCGGCGTCGAGCAGGTGGAAGGTCCCGCTGACGTTGACGGCGAAGGCGTCCTCGGCGCGGGCGGGGAAGTCGGAGGCGTGGCGCGACTGGGCGAGGTGGACGACGCCCTCGATGCCGAGGGGGAGGACCCAGGCGCCGGAGGCGAGGTCATGCTCGATCCAGGAGATCCGGTCGGGCCGGCCGGGCGGGTGGGGCGAGCCGGGTCGGAGCAGGCCGACGACCGAGTGCTCTTCCGCGAGCAGCGGAATGAGCGAGCGCGCCAGGAAACCGCCGGCGCCGGTCACGAGCACGCGCATGGAAGCTCCGGACGGAAGAGGGGGACAGGGCCGGCCCGGAAGCGCGGCGCGGAACCGGGCGCGCGACCCTCCCAGTATAGCGTACGGCCGGGCGGAACGGGGCGATCAATTTCCGGTCGCGGGCGCGGAACCGGGCGTCGCACCGGCGTCATCGGCGGGCTCGGCGTCGAGCGGCACCGGCCCGCCGCCGCCCTTGAGCGAGCGCTGGGCGGCCTCGATGATGCGCACCACGCGCAGCCCGTCCATGACGTCGCTGCGCGGCGTCCGGCCGGTCTTCACGCAATCGACGAAGTGGTTGACCTCGTTGCGCAGCGGCTCCGCGAGGTCGATCTGCGGGATCAGGATATCGCCCGAGCGCACGGCCACGTAGGCCCCGAAGGGACTGAAGCCGGCGGGCGGCTCCGCGCCCTTGTCGTAGATGCGGATCTTCTCGGTCCCCTCCATGTCGTCGAAGACCGCCATCTTCTTGGTGCCCACGATCGTGAACTTGCGGACCTTGTTGGGATCGAGCCAGGAGAGATGGACGTTCGCCATGCGCTTGTTGCGGAATTCCAGGTTGATGAAGACGACGTCCTCGACCCCTTCCTGGATGTAGTCCGCGCCGCGCGCGCAGACGCTCACCGGGTCCTCGCCGAGGAGGTAGGTGATGACCGAGACGTCGTGGGGGGCGAAGGACCAGAGGGCGTTCTCGTCGTGGCGGATGCGGCCGAGGTTGAGACGCTGGGAGTAGATATACAGGATACGCCCGATCTCCCCGCTTTCCACGAGGCCGCGGAGCTTGGCGACCGCGGGATGGTATTCGAGCAGGTGGCCGACCATGAAGACCTTGCCGCATTTCGGGACGAGGGCCGCGAGGGCGCGGGCGTGGGCGCCGGTCAGGCACATGGGCTTTTCGACGTAGACGTGTTTGCCGGCGAGGAGGGCGGCGCGGGCCATCTCGAAGTGGACCACGGCGGGGGCGGCGATCACGACGGCGTCGATCGCGGGGTCGGCGAGAGCGGCCTCGTAGGCGGGCTCGAGGCGGACGGCGGGATGGAGGCGGGCGGCGGCGGCGCGGTTCTTGTCGGAGGGATCGCAGACGCAACCCACCTGCACGTCGGGGTGGGAGGCGAAGTTGCGCAGCAGGTTCTTGCCCCACTCCCCGACGCCGGCCATGGCGATGCGGACCATTCGGACCTCGAGGTGCAGAAGAGGGCGGGGGGAAGGTGGAGTGTCGGGGGCGGCGCGAGCGCGCCGGAGCCGGAGCGCGGCGCAGAGAAGGTAGGATAGGGAGGCCGGCGGGGGGCGTCAAGGGTTTTCCCGGGACGGGCGCCCTGCTCAGCATTGCGCCGCGCGCGGCGCCGCGGTAGCATGGCCGCGCGTCGCCACCCTGGTTGTTGCGCCGGAGCCCGAACCGTGGGCACCCCCCGCCCCCCTACCGCCGTCCTGCTGCTGGTCGGCATGCTCGCCGCCGAAGAGCGCGTGCTGGACGCCGCCGAAGCCTCGCTGATCGGCGCCTTCGGCCCCATCGCCGGACGCAGCCCGACCTGGCCCTTCACCTTCACCCGCTACTACGAGCGCGAGATGGGGCCCGCCCTGCTGCGGCGCTTCGTCGACTTCTCCGCTCCCTTCGACCCCGGCCGGCTCGCCGACGCGAAGCTCGCTACCCAGCGGATCGAGGCGGAATTCGCGGCGCGCGCGGGTGGCGGCGCACCCGGCGCCTCCGCCGCGGTCACCCCCCCTCCCCGGCCGCTCAACCTCGATCCCGGCTGCCTGTCGCTCGGGAAGCTGGTCCTCGCCTCGACCAAGGACCATGCCCATCGCATCTACCTGCGCGACGGTATCTACGCCGAAGTCACGCTCTTCTTCCGCGACGGCGCCTTCCGGACCTTGCCCTGGACCTACCCGGACTACGGCAGCGGGCTCTACATGAATTACCTGATGGAGGCGCGGGAGCGGGCGCGGGGCGGCTACGCCGGCCACCAGGCGCGACACCAGAGTTCGTAGTTCACCCAGCGCCAGATCTCCTGGGTATCGCACGGCACGCCGGCGCAGAAGGCGCCGAACTCCGCGGCGGCGGCGGCGGGGTCCACCGGTCCCCGCTCCGCCAGGGAGCGCGAGGCGGCCAGGTCGCGCACCAGCGGCGCCAGGTCGGAGCGCAGCCAGCGCGCTTCGGGCGTGACGAACCCGAGTTTGCGCGTGCGCGTGCGCACCGCTTCGGGCAGCACGCCGCGCAGGCCCTCGCGGACCACGAACTTCGCCCACGGACCGCGGAGCTTCTGATCGTTCGGCAGGCCGAACGCCCACTCCACGAGACGATAGTCGAGGAAGGGCAGACGGGTCTCGACGCCGAAGGCCATCGAGCTTCGGTCCGCGTAGCGCAGCAGGCCGGGGAGGGAGGTGCGGCCGACGGCGCGGTAAAGGGCGCGGCTGAGGGCGCCGCCCAGGGGATTTGTTTCGGGCGCGGGTAGCACGCGCGGGCCGACGTACCACGCGGGGAGCGGCCCGCTGCGACCCATGCGGGCGCGGACCTCCGCGGGCAGCACCTCGCGCAGCGTGCGGCGCAGCACGCCGAGCCGGCTCCCGCCCCAGGTCGCGCGCACGCCCGCGGCGTCGGCGGCGAAGCGTCCCCACTGACCCGCGGCGAGGCGGTAGAGCAGGGCGGGACCGGCGTAGTCGGAGTATCCGGCGAAAACCTCATCCGCGCCCTGGCCGTCGAGCAGGACCGGGACGCCCTGCGCGCGCGCCAGCTCGGCGACGCGCCACTGCGCGAAGACGCTCGTCGAGACGAACGGCTCCTCGTGGTGGCGCACGAGGCGGGGCAGGAGCTCGAGCAGCTCGCGGCCCTCGGGCCGGACGACGTGCGAGACGGCGCCGGCGGCCGCGAGCGCGGCGCCGAGGTAGGGCTCTTCCGAGATTCCGGGATCGGGGAAGGCGGCGGTGAAGGCGGCGAGGGGCCGGGCGTCGGGCGCGGCGCTTCCGCCGGGCGCAGCGCGCAGGCGCGCGCTCGTGATCGCGACCGCCGAGGAATCGAGCCCGCCGCTCAGGCTGGCGCCGACCGGCACGTCGCTCAAGAGCCGCAGCCGCACCGCGTCGGTGAAGAGCTCCCCGAAGCGCGCGGCGGCGGCGGCGTCCTCCGCGGGCGTGGAAAGCCGGCGCGGGTCGAGCTCCGGCCGGGCGAGCGTCCACCACCGCTCGACGCGCACGCGGCCTTCCTCCCAGGTCAGGCGATGGCCGGGCGGCAGGCGCCGGATGTCGGAAAAAAAAGTGTCGTCCTCGCGGTCGATCCAGCCGTGGGCGAGGTAGGCGCGAACCGTGCGCTCGTGGGGGCGGCGCGGCACCCAGGGGCACTCGAAGAGCGCCTTGATCTCGGAGGCGAAGGTGAGCCGGCCGTCGGCGACGTGGTAGTGGAAGGGCTTGACGCCGAAGCGGTCGCGCGCGGCGACGAGGCGGCGGCGCGCGCGGTCCCAGAGGGCGAAGGCGAACATGCCGTTGAGCCGGTCAAGGCAGGCGTCGCCCCAGGCGGCGTAGGCCTGGAGCAGGACTTCGGTATCGGTGCGGGTGCGGAAGCGGGCGCCGCGGGCGGCGAGCTCGGCGGCGAGTTCGCGGTGGTTGTAGATTTCGCCGTTGTAGGTGACGGTGAGCGCGCCGTCGGGGGTGGACATGGGCTGCGCGCCGGCCGGAGAGAGGTCGAGGATCGCCAGGCGGCGGTGGCCCAGGGCCGCGCCCCCGGCGGGGTCGGCGAAGAGCCCTTCGCCGTCGGGTCCGCGGTGGAGGAGCGCGCGGGTCATGCGTTCGACCGCGTCGCGCAGGGCGGGCGGGCCGGTCGCGGGATCGCCGCCGCCGGGCTGGACGACCCCGGCGATGCCGCACACTAGCGCCCCTCCCAGACCCCGGTGGGGAGTCGGGCAGCGTAGAGATCCAGGGCCTCGGCGAGGGTAAAGCTCGGGGAGCCGGAGCGCTGCATCAGGTCGGCCAGTTCCAGGAAGAAGGTGCGGACGCCGCGGCCGGGGAAGGCGCGGCGCGCGAGCCCGTCGAGGTCGCCTGGTCCTGCGGCATTCGCCTGATGCCACGCCGTGCCCGGCGTATTGAGCGCGAGGTGGAGCGGGTGGAAGGCGAAGACGTAGAGCCCCTGCATCTTGACGGCGCGGTGGAGGAGCTCGGGGGAGAAGGGCGCTTCGGCGCCCGGCCAGTGGTCGGGACGGACGAAGTCCAGGTCGTCCATGTAGTACATCGGCAGCTCCCAGGAGCCCCAGGGGTTGGGGTAGGGAGCGAGGCCGGCCTGGAAGAGCGGGGCGGTGTTCGAAGTGTAGCGCAGGCGGCGCGCGCCCACGGCGCGGAGCACCGCGTGGCCGGCGACGCCGTCGCGCGCGCGCAACCCGACCGCCTCAGGCATTTCCCGCATCAGGCGGTCGAGCTCCGCCGCGGGGTCGGGCGCGGACGCGAAGGCGGGCGAGAGCGCCAGCTCCCAGCGGCGACCGCGCCAGTCGCCGGTCGTGAGGCCAGGGTAGCGCGAGGCGCAGAAGAAGGTCAGCCGGCCGGGGACCGGTCGGCTCAGCCGCAGCGCCTCGTCGATCAGTTCGTCGGAGCAGCCGTCGGTCTCGAAGCTGAGGCAAATCACGGGTGCGCTCCCGCGCGGCGCGCCGCGGAGGTCCGGTCGCAGGAACCAGGGGTCAGGGACCAGGGGGCAGTGGGCAGGGTTCGGGGGACGGGGGTCAGGGACCAGGGACCAGGGACCAGGGACCAGGGACCGGTCGCGAATCTACCCCTCGTCTCCGCGGCGGGTCAAGAGAAATGGCGGCGCCGGCGAGGACGCCGCTGCGTAGGACGGACGGAACCACAGAGACTCAGGTCGGGCGATGCCCGAAACCCAAGCGCGCGTCTGGAGGTGCTTCGATTGGGCGATTTGGCGATTGTGTGATTGGGCGATTACGGAGCCGACGCGGTAGCGTTATCCCGCCAAGGCGACGGCCGAAAAGCTTGCCGGGAAAACACGCTTTCAGACATTAGTAGCACAGAGGACACAGACAGGACGACGGGAACGAGGAGCAGGCCGTTCCGCGTTTCGGTGTGGAGCTGATCCGTTTAGGGCGGCGCGGAGCGGCCTGCTCATCGTTCCCGTCGTCTCTGCGTCCTCTGTGCCTCTGTGGTACCGTTCCCGCTTCCGCACCCGCTGCGGTCGACCCTGGCGAAAATCGCCGCCGCCGGGTAGAGTAGGCCCGTCTCTTGCATAGGGCGAATCCCCCATGACATGGCGATTCATCTCGGCGACGCTCGCCGCCGGGCTCGCGCGCGGCTTCCACGCCCCGGCGTTCGACGATGCGGAGTGGACCCCGGTCCGCCTGCCGTTCGAATTCTCCCTGCACGGGCTGCCCCCGCGCGGCTGGTTCCGCGGCCGCTTGTCCGCGCCGGCGCGCATCACCGGATGCGATTCGCATGCGGTCCTCTTCGCGGACGGCGTGCGCGTCGCCCTCCTGGAGGGACCCTACGATGCCTGCGTCGTCCAGGGCGCGATCGCCCTCTACGTCGAGGAACGGCCGGAGCGGGCCGACTGGGTCACGGCGCTCCTGCGGCCGGTCGCGCACAGCGACGTCTACGGGTGGAAGCGGACCAT
>JACRIP010000626.1 GCA_016220045.1 Planctomycetota bacterium | reverse complement strand
GTAGCGCACGTACTTTTTGGCCACGGCCGCCGCCTCGGGCGCTTCGGGATGGGTCGCGAGCACGAGCCGGGCGGCGTAGCGGGTCACATGGGAGGCGATCGGGACCTCGCGCGCGAAGTCGCGCAGGCGGCGCACGTCGGCCGCGGCGAGCACCGCCGTCGTCTGGACCGGCGCCTTGCGCGTCGTGCGGTCGAGGATCTCGACCAGATCGTCGATCTGCGACGGTTGGACTTCCACCTTGAAGAAGAAGCGGTCGGTCTGCGCTTCGGGCAGCGGGTAGGTGCCCTCCATCTCGATCGGGTTCTGCGTGGCGAGCACGAAGAAGGGATCTTCGAGGGCGTAGCGCGTGCCGGCGACGGTCACGCTCTTCTCCTGCATCGCCTCGAGCAGGGCGGACTGGGTCTTGGGCGTGGCGCGGTTGATTTCGTCCGCGAGCAGGATATTGGTGAACACGGGGCCGGGCTGGAACTGGAAGGTGCGGCCGGCCTGGGCGTCCTCGGCGAGGATGTTGGTGCCGGTGATGTCGGCGGGCATGAGATCGGGGGTAAACTGTACGCGCGAGAAGCGCAGGGCGAGGCAATCGGAGAGGGTTTTGACCAGGAGAGTCTTGCCGAGCCCAGGGACGCCCTCGAGCAGGACGTGGCCGCCGCCGACCAGCGCGACGAGGACCTGACGGACGATCTCCTGGTGGCCGACGATGACCTTGCCGATCTCGGCGCGCAGGGAGGCGAACGCGGCGCGGAAGGCGCGGACTTCGGCTTCGACGTCGAGGGCGGCGCCGGGAGCAGCGCTAGGCGGGGCGGGGGAACCCGGGGTCATGCGGACCTCCTGCGGACGGGGGGACGGGGGCCGGACACTCCGGAGTATATCAGAGGCGGCCGGGCGCGCACCAAAAAAGGAAGGACCGCGTGTCTGCACACGCGGTCCATCCGAGAGATCCTGAGGTCGAGCGGTCGGGCGCTAGTTGGTCGTCGGCTTCACCACGAACCCGTCCTTGACGTGGCAGCCAGGGTCGCTGGTCAGCCAGGAGTCCGCGTACCAGGAACCGGGCTTCGACGGCTTCCAGGTCACGGTGTAGCGCGCGTACGAGTTGGGGCTGATCGTCAGGTTGGCCGGCTTGCCCGCCTTCGGGGCGAGGGTCGAGGAGTAGAGCCACTCGCGGCGGCCATTCGGGGCGTAGATGGCCAGGTCGAACTGGGGATAGCTCTTCCAGGCCAGCGAGACGTTGGAACTCGTGTTGTTCCACACGTAGCAGTTGAAGGTGACCTGACCCGTCGAGAAGGACTCGGTCATCTTGCCGGTCATGGACGCGGCCACGGTGCCCTGGGCGAGGACGCGCGTCTTGACGTTTTCCAGGTATTCCAGGAGGGTCGCCATCTGAGCCGGGTGATTCGCCCCGGTCTCGGTCTCGGAGTAGCTGCCGTAGTACCAGGACCAGAAGTCCTTGATGTCGTACCAGATGACGGTTGACTGAGAACCCGTCGGAGCGGGGGTCGCGGCCGTGTAGACCTGGTCTTCCATCTTCGCGTGGAACTGGTAGCTCTCGAACATCTTGTTGATGTAGCCGGCTTCCGTCTTGGAGAGCTGCAGGCCCTTTTCCTTGCCGCCGAGGCCGGTCGACTTGACCGTTACCAGGTTATTGTCCCACAGCGTGGTCGTGGTCTGGGCACCGCCCGCATTGGCGGTCTGGACGAGCTGGACGACTTCCCACTTGTAGTAGAACGCGTCCGCGCGCTGGATTCCTGCGCTCAGGAACGCTCCGGTCACGACCAGGAGAGCCACGGCCCACTTGCTGACGTTCATCCCGACCTCCAGACCAACGAAAGCTCATCAAAACCAACCATTACCCGCTCAGGCCGGACAACTACCTAACAACTCCCATGCCGCAGCCGAGAGTCGGCCGGCAAAATATCAACCTACGACAGAATAAGGAGTTACACCACACTCACCACAGTACGTGGGAGCTGATCGGGTGGACTCGCGGCTCCAACAATTTGGACTAATTCACGATTCGGACCTGCGCCTTACGAATGCCTCGTGCCGGAGGTGCTCCACGCGCGGCCTGCTGACCGGTGTGTTCGCCCACCCGGGAGACGTAACTGCCGATACAGTAAGAGGTCACGTCAATGGCGGCAGCCGGCCCGCGGACTGACGGCGCCTCGTGGACGGCGCGCTGTATGAGTAACCTGGCCGCTGGTTCGACCTTACACACTGGTGTTCGGCTAGCGGTCACTAGGCGCGCGGGGAACGACCGCTGGTTCTCTGCCCATGTAGCCAGGCTACACGGACACGCGGTGCCGTGCCCGAGCGACGACGCATGGTCATGGCAACCGAGGACTCGCGTCCTCGCTGGTACCGATGGGCCGCTGCGTAGGGGTGCGGCCGACCATCCCGACGGACAGGGGTGCTGTGAATGGGGCCTGGAAGCGCGGAATCGGTGAGCCGGCGGGGCGGACACGGGGGTCCGCCCCTACGTGTCCAGCGAGGAACTGTGCCGACAAGCGTGGACAGGACACTAGTGTCCCGTCAACATCGAATCTTCCGATCCGCGTAGGGGCGCCTCGTGAGGAGCCCCGAGGGGCCACGAATCGACCGACCCCAAGCAACGACGTTGACGGGTCACTAGCGACCGGCGACGCTCGCTGGGGCGTTGTAGGCCCGGTAGAGGCGTCGCTGCTCAGCGGTCAGCAGCGCGTTGATCCCCGCCTCGCTGCGCGCTTCGATGGCATCCCCCTCCTCCTGATACGCCGCGGGAGCGAGAAACCGAGCCTGTCTTCGCAGCGCCACCAACTCCTCCCCGCGTACCTCCAGCACCCCCCGCACACCTTCCGCTTGCCCCGCCCGTAGCCCCAACTCTTCGATGTGCCGGTTCAGCAGCCCACGATGGGTCATGGCAAGATGGGCCCGGAAATCCGCCAGGTCATCCTGGGAGTCCTCCCCCAGCGCGGGGGAAGTGGATCCTGCGGCAGGGTCGGCAGCGGTGGGCTTTGGCGTCGAGGGGCGGGGTGGGCTGGCGGTGCCCCTGGAGGCTTCGGCGCCCCCGCCGCTGGTCCGCGCGCCGCTCACGGTGGCGACCGGCGGCCCGCCCACGCTCGGCCGCCCAGCGGCAGGCCCGACCTCTTCGCGCTGCGATTCGCTCCCGCCTTCCGGCGCCACGTGCCGCGAGTCCCGCACGGCAGCAGTCGCCCGCAACCGCATCGCGCGCAGCTCCCGCTCCAGCTCCGGGATCACGCCGGTGCCGGCGGTCGCCCCCCCCTTCCCCGCGAACGCGCTCCCGCCCTGTTGCTGCGCCTGGAGCTCCGAAAGTTCCCGCTCGACGCGACGCACCCACGCCACCAAGCTGGCGGACGAGAGCACGAAGGCTGCGAGGACTACGGCGAAGCCCAGTGCCAGCGTACGTTCCACGACGGTCGGCTCCTCTGCCGGCTACCGAGGACGATTCGCGAGCAGACCCATCAGGAGCACCGCGAGCGCCAGGGCGGAGACCAGCGGCGCGAGGGCCGTAGGCCCGGTGCCCTGGCCCTCGGACAATTCACCGACGAAGCACTTGTGGGATTTCTCCTGCTCCCCCGTATTCTGGGGCGGATCCGCAACCCCAACCGCGATCGGGCGGGTGCAGATGGCGGACGGCTTGTTGCCGATCGCCACCGCTGCGCTGAGCGAGCCGGAGACGATCTCGCCGATGGCATTCGTCACCGGCGCGGTCAGATCGCAGCGGAAGGTTTGCACGAATCCGCGTCCGGCGCCGTTGTCGAGAATGACATAACCGCGGGAGCCGTCACGCGTGAAGGCGATGCCGGTGGGCAGAAGGCCGCCCGAGGTGGCCACGAAGTTGGTGCCGTCGCGCGCGTCCACAACCGCTCCGCCCCCGGCGCCGTAGGTGGCGGGAATGCGGATCAACTGGATGCGACCCCCGGGCGTACCACCGCCAGAATCAGTCACGTCCCGGACGCAGCAATAGATGAAGTTCCCCGAGGGATGCGCGGTGATCGCAATCACTTCCTGATCGTCCGGCGCATTCGGTCCGCCGAAGAGACTGGGGGCATTGGCCGAGTCGAAGAAGGTCTGGCTCACGGCCATGTTGACGATGGGGTGAATATCGACGAGCGCGCGCTCAACATCAGCGGTGGCGACCTCGCCGGCGTTCAAGTCCTCGATGTAGTCGGCTCCGACCACCATGGCAACCCAGCGATTCAGGGGATCGATCGCCATGAGGTGGCCACTATGGATGTCGAAATTAGTGGGTACGCCCGCTCCCACATCGTTGAAGCCGCGATTACCAGGGATGCCGGCGTGGGTCGTCGTCTCGTCCACGGTGGACGAGAGGATCCCGGAGTTGGTCCGGCCCTCAAACACCGGCACGGCCGCACCGAGGACTGCAGGCACCACCTGGATTCCGGACTGGACGGTCAGGCCGGTGATCGGCGGGGCGGCGCCTGTATCCCGATCGATCGCGGCGGCGAAGGGCGCGGCGGACTTCGAGTGGTAGGTGATGTTGTTATCCGTGGGGGTCGGAGTGAATCCCGCAGGGGTACAGACATTGTCGATAACGGCGCCGGCACTGGCGCCGGCATGTGCAATGTCCGCGGTGGCAAAGGCGGTTACGCCGAGCGCCCCCACCGTCGGGTAGTTCGCGTCGATCGTGAAGGCTTCAAAACCGGTCCCGCTGATCGCGCCCGGCGGGCCGTAGTCGTCACCCTCGGAAACGTAGAAGCGGAGGCCGTTCGGATCGAAGGAAACGCCGTAGGGCGCCGCGGCCGTGGCGAAGGACGCGACGCCGCCGATCGGGACGGTGGTGAGATTGACGGTGTCGATGACAGAAACCGTGGAGGAGCCCTGGTTCGTCACGATGAAGAAGCGCCCGTTCGGGCTCCACACGCAGTCCTGGGGCGTCGCCAGACCGAGGGCCAGGCTCCGCTTGATCACCGGCGTGTCTCCGCTCGCGGAGCCGATCACCGTGATGTTCGTTCCGCCCGCCCGGTTGAGAATCCAGACTTCGTCCTCAACCTGAGCCGACGCGATTCCGCCCGTCGCCAGCGAGGCCACCACGACGGCGCCGGCAAGAACCCCGCGGTACCAGAGACCCATAACACCCTCCACAAAGAGCGACGGAAGTGGACCCCCGCTCGCGTTTTCCTAGAGATTTTTTCGGACGCGCTACATACTTTCTCGGACGATAGGAGGCGGCATTATATCCGCCGACCTTCCGGAGTCAAGCGAAAGTCTCCCGAAAGTCGCGCGCCCGGCGCGCCGGAAAAACACCGGTCGCCGCGCCCCTCCCCCGCCCCCCAAACTCAGTATTTTTTTCGCTGCCGCGACGACGACAGACCCAGGACTTTCCTGTATTTCGTCACCGTCCGCCGCGCAATGTCCAGCCCTTCCTTGCGCAGGATCTCCACGATCTGGGAGTCCCCCAGCGGGTTCTGCCCGTCCTCCGACTCGATCAGGTCCCGGATCCGGCTCACCACCGAGATCCGCGACTTGTCCTCCCCCTCCGCGCACTCCGTCGCGCCCGAGAAGAAGTACTTCAGCGCGTAGATCCCGCGCGGCGTCTGCATGTACTTCTCGGAAATCGCCCGACTCACCGTCGAGACGTGAATGCTCAACTGGTCCGCCACTTCCTGCATCCGCAACGGCTTGAGGTGCGTCACCCCCTGGTCGAAGAACCCCTTCTGGATCTGCACGATGCGGTCCGCGATCCGCCACAGCGTATGCTGCCGCTGCTCGATCGACCCGATCAGCCGCTTCGCCGCCTCGATCTTGCGGCGCACGAACTCCTTCACCTTCGGGTCCGCGCCGCGATCCTGCAGCATGCGGTGGCAGTAGGGTGAAATACAGAGACGCGGCAGGTAGGTCTCCTTGGTGCGGACCATGTACTCGCCGTCGATCAGGTCGACCTGGATGTCCGGCAGGATGTAGGGAATGCTGTCCGCCGCGAAATCGCGTCCGGGCCGCGGATTCATCTGCGCCAGCCGCTCCAGGATCTCCTTGAGGTCCGCCATCTCCAGACCGTGGTCCTTCGCGACCTTCGGCAGCTTGTTGGTCCCGATGTCGTCCAGGCTGGTGCGGATCAGCCGCGACAGCACCTCGTGGTCGGCGTCGTTCGGGTCGAGCTGGAGCAGCAGGCACTCCTTGACGTCGCGCGCGCCCACCCCCGCCGGGTCCAGGTGCTGGATCGCGCTCAGCACTTCGCCGACCTCCTCCAGCGTCACGTGCAGGGGCGCCACGATCTCGTCGAAGGGCATCACCGGCTTGCCGTCCGCGCCCAGGCGCTCGAAGAGGTGGACCTTCAGCTCCTCGTCCTTGTCGTCGTCCTCGACGAGGATCGCGTGCGCCATCTGCTTCGGGGTCTTCCCCTCCTCGGTTTCCGCGCCCACGCGCGCCACGGCTTCGAGTAGGAACTTCACCTGATCATCGACGCTGGCGTTGTAGGAGGTGGTGATCTCCTCGACCGGGATGCGCAGGTAGCCGCTGGAGTTGATGTTGTAGATCAGGTGCTGGCCGATGCGGCGCACCCGCTCGGTGCGGGCGATCAGGTTGAACTGCTGGAAGAGGTGCTCCTGCAGGCTCTCCGAGCGCGCCGGCGTGTTCTGCATCGCCTCGAGCTTCTTGTCCTGCGCGCTGTCGGCGCCGCCCGCGCGCGTAGGGGTGAATTCCTTCCACTCCCGCTCGAGGGCCTCCAGCATGTTGAGGTTCTCGTCGAGCCCGCGGTCGTACTCGGACTCGGAGGAGGTGGTGGTGTTCGCCTCGAGCCGCTCCCCGCGCTCGGTGTGGTCGTCCGCGTCGGTCGAGGGCTCCCCGGCCTCCTCCTTCTCCTTGTCGGTCTTCTCCCCGTCCTTGGCCTCGAGCTTCGGGTCCACCTCCTCCGCCAGTTCCAGGGTCGGATTCTCCTCCAGCTCCTGCTTGATCAGCTCCTGCAGGTCCAGCATCGGCAACTGCAGGATCTCGATCGACTGGATGATCTGCGGCGCCAGCTTCATCCGCAGCTCTTGGCGGTGGCTGAGCCCGAGCTCCATTCTCATGGCGGTGTCCTCGACGGTCGACGTACGAGCTACGGCATTTGCCGGATGGGGCGGCTTACAGGGCGCGGCGGCCTTCCAGGGCGTCGGTCAGGATCATGCGGCTCGCGTATTCCAGGGTCGAGCCGGCGGGAATGCCCCGCGCGATCCGGGTCAGTTTGGAGCCGAAGGGCGCCAGCGCCCGCTGCACGTAGAGCGCGGTCGCGTCCCCTTCGAGGGTCGGATTCGTGGCCAGGATGACCTCGCGCACCGCGCCGCCGCGGACGCGCTCGACGAGGCGACCGAGCGTCAACTGTTCCGGTCCGACGCCGTCGAGCGGGGCGATGCGGCCACCCAGCACGTGATAGAGTCCGCGGAAGGCGCCGACCTTCTCCAGCGCCCACATGTCGTTCGGCTGCTCCACGACGCAGAGCAGGTCGCGGTCGCGCGCCGGGTCCTCGCACACGCCGCAGCGTTCCCGGTCGGTCAGCGTGGCGCAGAGCGCGCACACGCGAATGCTCTCCTTCACTGCGCGGATGGCGTCGGCCAGCGCCAGCGCCTCGGCCTGGGGTGCACGCAGGAGATGGATCGCCATGCGTTCGGCGGTCTTCTCCCCCACGCCGGGCAGCCGGCCCAGCTCCTCGATCAGGCGCGCCAGGGCGTCCGGATAGGCGCTCATGTCAGATCCCAAGACCCGGCATGCCCATGCCGCCGGTGACCTTGTTCATTTCGGTGTCGGCCATTTCCTTGGCCTTGGTCATGCCGTTCTGCACGGCGACCAGGACGAGGTCTTCGAGCATGGCCACGTCCGACTTGTCCACGATGTCGGGCGCGATCTTGATCGAGAGCAGCTCGCGATGGCCGTTGACCTGGACTTTCACCATGCCGGAGCCGGCATCGGCCTCGACCACGCGCTCCTTCAACTCATCCTGCATCTTGGAGACGTTTTTCTGCAGGTCCTGGGTCATGCGGGCGAGCTTGTTCATGTCGAAGCCGCCGAAGTTCCCACCGCGGGCCATGGCTCATCCCTCCACGTTGAGGATGCGGGCGTCGAAAAGG
>JACRIP010000610.1 GCA_016220045.1 Planctomycetota bacterium | reverse complement strand
GGCAAAGTAGCCGGGATCGCGGGCGCGCGACTCTCTGAACGAAGGGGGGACGGAACCCGGCTCATGAAGGTTTTGGGAAGGCGTCGCGCCCCTCGGCTCGACATCCCTAATTCTATCCCATGATCGCGAAACGTCAAGGGAGCTAGAGATTAAATCTTGTTCATTTGCGCCGGGAAAGCAGGATCTCGAGCGCGTTGTGGCGGTCTTCGATGTCGTGGTGGAGCAACACGATATCGCTGATTCCGTCGCCGTTGAGGTCGTGGATGTGCGGCACCGCCCCGGTGTAGGCCGAGGTGTCCGTGGTGCTGATCCGCATCCCGGGCTTCTCCTCGAAGACCCCGCTTTTCGCCCCGTAGTAGACGGTCAAGGTCGAGAGATCGGTCTTGACCAGGAAATCGCGCAGGCCGTCGGCGTTGTAGTCGCCCGCGAAATTGATCAGGAAGGGGAAGTCGACGCTGATCGTGCGGTTGGTCACCGAGATGACGAAGGGGACCGTGATCTCCTTGCGGAAGGCCGCCTCGGCGGCGAACTTGCCCTCTGCGGCCGACCACAGGTTGACCGTCAGATCGACGTCGATCGTGCGCGTCATGATGACCTGCAACGCGCTCCATACGCCCATTTTCTTGGCTTCGACGGAGACCAGATCCAGGTGGCCGTCGCCGTCGAGGTCGGCGACCCAGCCGGGCATGCGGTAGACGTAGCCGTCCACCTTGAGGAGCTGGTCCGGTGCGGCGGGAGGCGGGCCCTCCTGGCGGCCCAGGAAGAGCGCGGTCACGCCGCGCGAGGCGTAGGTGACGAGCGCGTCGGCCATGGCGTCGCCGTTGAGGTCGCGCACTTCGGGCGGGATCTCGAAGGAGAAGACGCGCTGCTTGCGCTTGTGCGCGCCCTCGACGTTGATCACGACGTCGGCGGAGGGGGTCGGCGGGAAGTGGCCGTCCGCGTCCTGGCGGAAGACGGAGAAATTGTCGCCCTGGAAGAGCACGAGGTCGGGCCGGCCGTCGCCGTTGGCGTCCGTCACGAAGAAATTCGGCAGCGCGATCGAGGTCTTGAGTCCGTCCTGGAACGACCAGCCACCGGCTTCGACGCGCACGTCGGGGGTGATCGGGATGCGCTGATTGATCCGGAATTCACCGGAGGCGTCCTGGGTGAGGACGGCGAAGGCGTCGATCTGGGGCAGGACGAGGTCGGCGCGGCGGTCGGCGTTCAGGTCTTTCATGAATTCGACGCGGACCGGGGGCTCGGTGGATTCGCCGGAGAAGAAGGTGGGGAGCTCGATGAGCTGGAGGGACTCGACCTGGAAGGCGCCGTGGGCGTAGGGGACGAAGTAGGCGCCGTCGCTCATGAGGTAGGCGATGCCGAAGCCGGTGGTGGGGTTGAGGTCGCCGAGGTCGTAGAGGAAGGCGCCGGTGGGGAGTTCGATGCGGGCTTGGGGGTCGATGGGGATGCCCTTGTCGCGCTCGAAGAGGAAGACCTGGATCTGGCGGCCCTCCTGGAGGATGAGGTCGAGGAGGCCGTCGGCGTTGAGGTCGCGGCACTCGATTTCGAGGATCGGCTGTGCGGCGTAGACGCGGATGCCGGTGAACTCGACGCGGTCGCGCAGGTCCTCGGCGGCGGCGGTCGCGGGGGCGGCGGCGAACGCGAGCAGCACGGCGAGCGGCGCCGCGAGCGCGGCGAGGGAGCGGTGCTCGCGGCGGGGGGCGGCGGGGGTGGGCATGCGAAACCTCCTGGGGGGAAGAGCGCACGTTATAGCGCCGGGGCGGGGGGCTGTCAACGGAGGGGTGCGGCCGGGGTACACGACCGTACCGGCCGCGTTCAGCGAGAACGTGACCTTTCTCGTGCTCGTATCTCGTACTCGTACTCGTACTCGTACTCGAATGCCCTGGGCGTTCGAGTACGAGTACGAGTACGAGTACGACGACGACGACGAAGACGAAGACGAAGACGACGGCGACGGCGACGACGGCGACGACGGCGACGACGGCGACGACGGCGACGACGGCGGGTGGCGGCAACCACTGCCCGGCACCCGGCGCCCGCGCCCCTCACCGCCCGCCCGTGCCCGAGTTCTCCACGTCATGCCGGAAGCGCGGCCACGGCAGCGCCGCGGCCACGCGCTCCGTCGCCAGCGGATAGGTGAGCCCCGCGGGGTGCGAGACCAGGAGCGTGCGCTCGTCCGCGCCGCGGAAGACCTTGCCGCCCGGCGGGAAGCGCTGCCGCCAGGTCACCCGCCCGGTCGCCGCGTCCAGGAACAGGACCACGCCCGAATCCGCGTGCCAGGTCAGGAGCGTCGTCTTGCCGCCGGCCGCATCCCGCTCCACCCCGACCACGGAGAGCTGAAAGGCCACCCCTGCGCTCCACAGCACGCTCCCGTCCGCCCCGGAAAGCGCTAGGGCACCTCCCTGGGTCCGCCCCACCAGGACTTCCGCCACCCCGTCCCCGGTCTGATCCGGAATCGGCGTCACCGAGGGCACCGTCGTCGGCACCATCCGCTCCCAGCGCACCGCGCCCGTCCGCCCGGACAACGCCATCACCGTCTTGCGCGCGCCGCCGCACACCACCCACGGCTCGCTCCGGTCGACGCCCGCGGCCGCGCCTCCGCCGCCACCCGCCCCGCCGCCACCCGCCGCGGCAGCGCCCGCCACCCAGCGCACTTCCGGCAGCCACTGGTCGCAGCGCGTCGCCCAGAGCGCCTTCCCGTCGCGCTGCGAAACCAGCCGCACCTCATTGTCCAGATGCACCACCAGATCCCGCAGCCCGTCGCCGTCCAAATCCTCCCCGACCGCCAACGCGCGCGGCGCCAGCACCATGCCCGCCGCCGCCGAGGACAGCGTCCAGAGCACGCCGCCGCCCGCCGCCCCGTCGAGCAGGCACACTTCCCGCGCCCGCGCCGCCAGCAGCCGGCTCGCGCCGTCCGGTCCCGGGACCGCGAGCACTTCCGCGAGATCGGGGATTTCCCTGAAATCGTACCCCGGCGCTTCCCCGGCGCCCCCGCGGCCCGCTCCGCCCTCCGCCAGCCGCGCAATCCCGCGGCGCGTCGCCACGTAGGCCACCGCGCCCGCCCCGCCGCCGCCGATCGCGCCCGCGCGCCCGCAGGCCGCGAGCACGTCGCCCGGAAGCGCCGGACTCTCCCAGGCGACCGCCCCCGCGCGCGGATCGATCGCGCGCGCAACGCCCGCCGCCCCGTCCACCAGCAGCAGCGATCCCCCCAGCGGCGCCGTCTCCACCGCACCCACCGGACAACTCCACGCCCGCGCCGGGGGGCCGGCCTCCAGGCAGACCACCTGCTTGCCGTAGGTGCAGGCGACGATCTCCAGCCGGCCGTCGCCGTTCAGATCGCCCACCACCGGCGAGGCCACGACCGGGGTCCCCGCCGCCCACTCGAACAGCGGCTCCCAGGTCGCGCCCGACCAGGCCAGTACCCGACCTGAACCCGCTTTCTCCGTGCTCACCACCACGTCAAGCACGCCGTCGCCGTTCAGGTCCGCCAGCGCCGGCGAACCGCCGATCATCTCGCCGCACGCCACCCGGCGCAGCTCGCGCCCGCTCTTCCCCTCCAGCACCCGGATCTCCCCGGCCATCGTCGGCACGATCGCCACCGCCCCCGCGCGCCCGTCCAGGTCCGCCACGACCGGCGACGCATGCACCGGTCCGTCCACCCGGCCGCGCCAGAGCACCGCGCCGCTCTCGGTCCTTAGCGCCAGGATCGTCCCGTCGTCCGCCGCCACCAGCGCCTCCGGCACGCCGTCGCCGTCGAGATCGGCGAGCGCAGGACTGGGGTAACAACCTGATTTCAGCGGCGCCCGCCAGACCACCTGCCCGTCGCCGCCCCGCAGGCGAAACACGCCCGCTTGATGCGTCGCCACCACCACGTCGGGGGGACCGCCCCCGCCCCCCCCGCCCACGCCGCCCGCGACCCGCAGGGCGCAGGCCGTGCCGGCGACTTGCCCGATCTGCGCGGTCCACACCACCCGTCCCGTGCGCCCGCTCACCGCCGTCACGCGCTCGCCCAGGCTCCCCATGACGACGTCAAGGACGCCGTCCGCATCCAGGTCGACCAGGAGCGGCGAAGCGAGCACGACGCCGCCCGCGGGGACCGACCAGAGTTCGGCGCCGCGCCGCAGCGACCAGGCGCGGATCATGCCGTCGTCGCCGCCGAAGATCACCTCCTCGGCCCCGTCGCCGTCGAGGTCGGCCGAGGCGAGCGAGCTGTCGGCGCGGCGCGGAGTCGGCCATTCGGCAAGTACGCGGCCGTCGAGTCCGCTGAGAACGCGCCCCTTGAGGTCGCGCGAGGCCATCCAAACGTCGGGCAACCCGTCGCCGTCGTAGTCCCGGAGCTGCGGCGTCGCATAAATGCTCTCCGCCGCGCTGAATTCCCAGTTCACCAGCGGGTCGAGCACGACCGGGACCGCCACCCGGCCGCGCGCCGGGACCGCCGCGGTCGTCTCGTAGGGGAAATACCCGGGCGCAACGGCGCGCAGCCGCCAGGGCCCGGCCGCGAGGATCGCCTCCGCGGCCAGCGGGTCGAGCAGGCGGCGTTCCCCGCCGCCCTGGTGTACGGTTACCGCCGCAGTCGCCGGCGCGCGTCGCACGGAGAGCGCTCCGGTGCTCTGCACCAGGTCGATCCGGCGCGACCGCCGCTCGCCGCGCGCCAGGTCGACCGTCGCCTCCCAGGGCTCGTAGCCCGGCGCGCGTGCGGCGAGGCGGTGGGCGCCCGGCGCCAGTTCGACGGAGGCGGCGCCGCGGTCGAGCGGGAGCGGCCGATCGTCGAGCCGGAGCGCCAGGTCGGGCGGGCTGCAGGCGAGGTCCAGCCCGGCGCCGCGCGTCCAGGCGGACCACGCCAGGCCGGCGATGATGATCAGGAGCAGGCCGGATACCGCCGTCAGCGCGGCGACCATCGGCGAGCGGCGCAGGCGCGCGGTCCAGCGTCCCAGGACCGAAGCCCGGCGCGCGGAGATCGGCAGCCCGGCCAGGTAGTGCTCCAGGTCCTGGGCGAGCGCGGCCGCGTCCGGGTAACGGCGCGCCGGCTCCTTCTCCAGGCAGCGCAGGCAGATCGCCTCCAGGTCGCGCGGCACAGCGGCATCGACGCGCGACGGCGGCGTCACCTCCTCGTGGACCACCTGGTAGAGCGTGGCCATGACCGAGGCCCCGTCGAAGACCGGCCGCCGGGCGAGGACCTCATAGAGGATCGCCCCGAGCGCGTAGATGTCCGCCGCCGGGCCCACGCCGTCGGGCGAGCCCTGCGCCTGCTCCGGCGCCATGTAGGCGGGCGTCCCCACCACCGTGCCGCTCTCGGTCAGGCGCGAGGCCTCTCCCAGGTTCTTGGCCAGTCCGAAATCGGTCACGATCGGCTGTCCGCTCTCGTCGATCAAAATGTTCTCCGGCTTGATGTCCCGGTGCACCACGCCCAGGCCGTGCGCGTAGGCGAGTGCCTCGGCCACCTGCTGGAGCCGCCGAATGGTCGTGCGCAGGTCGTTCTTGCCCTCCGCCAGTTCGGCGTGCAGGGTGCGACCGGCGATGAAGTCCATGACGATGTAGAGGCGCCCGTCGCTTTCACCGATCTCGTGGATCTGGACGATGCGCGCGTGTTTCACCGTCGCCGTGGTGCGGGCCTCGCGCTGGAAACGCAGCACGCGCGGATCGTCTGGATCGTAGGCCCCGGTTAAGACCTTGATCGCGACCGTGCGGGCGAGGCGCGGGTCCCAGGCCTGGTAGACGATGCCCATGCCTCCGCGGCCCTCTTCGCGTATGACGTCGTTGTGGCCGACGCGCGGCGGGGGGGCGGGGGGCGCCGCGGCCGGCGGCCGGCCCGCCGGCGCCGCCCCCACCGCGGGCGTGCCCGCCGGACGCACGCAGGTGGCGTCGTTGGCGCCGGGCCGGTTCCCCAGGGAAG